>QZKG01000070.1 GCA_003599855.1 Gaiellales bacterium
TGCTCTTCATCCGCGACCTGCGGCGCGAGAGGGCGACCGAGGAGATGCAAACCGGCATAGCTGCCGGCAGAGAGGTGCTCCAGGAACTGAGCGCCAGCCTGAAGCCGCCGGACGCGGTGCTGGTCGGTCCGGGCCATCTTCGCTCCGTCACAGAGCAGTTCGCCGCCCAGGCAAGCGGTGAGATGATCTGGCTGAACACCTGCCTCTCCATGTTCCGGCCCCAGGAGCTGTTCGACAAGCTGCTGCGACCGGCAGTGGAGAACCCCCGCGTCACTTCGATCCAGTTCATCCTCGACCACAGTCAGCATGAACTATGGGAAGAGGAAGTCATCCCCAAGGTCGAGGCATGCGACGGACGCAATAAGGTGAAACCGCCGCGCTGGGTCAGGATCGAGGAGCCGATCTCCATGATAATCGCTAATATCGGTCTGCGGGAAAAGACCGAGTGCCTGCTCAGTTTCTGGGGGGAGCCGTTCATGGCCACGTCCAGCGAGCGCAGCGTTCCCAGGTATATCTTCCACGTGCAATCGCATTCCGAGCTGATGGCGAGGCTTTCCGAAGTGGAGCGCAACTACCGCTTTGGATAAGCGCGGCCGTCGTAATGTTTTCTTCTGCCGGTGACGAATAATGCACAAGGTTGGCGGCGGGCGGGAATATACAACAAAGACCTTTATATGATAACACCTGTTTTCCAGTGAGCCAGAACCAAGATAACGGCAGAAACGGTCATGCGGATACAAGCAATGAATACTACCGCTTGCTCGCAGAGGCGTCGGGTGATGCCATCTTCGTGCTCGACCGGGAACTGGTATACGAATACGTGAACCCGGTGGCTGCGCGGATGCTGGGCCGCGACCCGGACGAGGTCATAGGACACGAGTGGTCCGAGTTCCTGCCCGTTGACCAGTACCCCGAACAGCATGAGACTATCCGCGGCGTCCTTGAATCGGGCCAGGCAGTCGCGGTTGAGAACCGGGTCCAGATGCCTGTGCAGGGCAGGGATGTATGGTTGTCGACCTCCCTCACCCCGATCATGGATGAACAAGGCGCTGTCAAGTCACTCATGGGCGTCGCGCGTGACATAACCAGCCAGAAGGAAGCCGAAGCGGTGCTGGTCGAGAGTGAGAAGAAATACCGCATGCTGACCGAAGCCGCCCAGGACTTCATCTTCAACATCGACGCGAGCGGCACTGTCACCTATGTGAACGAGCACGGAGCCAAGATGTTCGGCGTAACCCCCGCTGAGATAACGGGCCGCAAGATGGAGGATCTCTTCCCCCCCGAGATAGCCGAGCGGCAGGGCAATAACGTCAGGTCCGTGATCGAGGCAGGCATGCCGCTTTACGCTGAGAACTACGTCGTCATGCCCATGGGTGACATGTGGCTGGGGACGCTGCTGGCGCCGATCAGGGGAGAAGATGGATGCGTGACTGGGGCTCTGGGCATCTCGCGCAACATAACCGCGAAGAAGCAGCTGGAATCCGAACTGACCGCAGAAAGGGACCGCACCCGGGAATACCTCGAGATCGCGCCGGCGCTCATCATGGTGCTCAACCGGGACGCAACTGTCCGCATCATCAACCAGAAGGGTTGCCAGGTGCTGGGATGTCAGGCCACGGAGGTGATCGGCAAGGACTGGTTCGAGGGGTTCACGCCCGCTTCGGCAAGGGAAGCGGCAAGGAGGGATTTCAACCGGCTGATCTCCGGCGAGACCGGTGTCCTCGAGCGTTACGAGGGCACGGTCATCGACAGCGGCGGCAGGGAGCGTATCATCGCCTGGAACAGCAAGGTCATGCGCGATGAGGGCGGCGAGATAACTGGCGTTCTCAGCTCAGGCGAGGATGTCACCGAACGGCGCGCAGCGGAGGATATGCTGCGGGAGTCGGAAAAGCGGTTCAAGGCGCTGTTCGACACGGCGATCACCGGAATCCTGGTGGCGGACATCGAGCAGAAGAAGTTCGTGTTGGGTAACGACACCATCTGCGAGATGCTTGGCTATACCCATGATGAGATCACGCGCCTGGGAGTCGCCGACATACATCCCCGGGAAGCGCTGCCCCACGTCTTCGAGCAGTTCGAACAGCAGGCCCGCGGCGAACTGAAGGTAGCCCGCGATCTCCCGGTGAGGCGCAAGGATGGGAGCGTGTTCTACGCGGATATCAGCTCCGGGCCGGTGGTCCTTTCCGGCCAGGCGTACCTGTTGGGATATTTCTCGGATGCGACGGACCGGCACCAGGCCGAGGCGGCGCTGTTCGAGAGCGAGGAGAAGTACCGCTCACTGTTCGAGGAATCGAACGATGTCATCTTCTTCTGCACCCCTGAAGGCAGGCTGCTCGACATAAACCCGTCAGGCGTGCGGTTGTTCGGTTTCGGTTCGCGGCAGGAGATGATCGGTATCGACCTGCCTGGCGAGCTGTTTCAGGACCCGGGGGAATTCCGGGAATGCAGCGAGAGGCTCGAGCGCGGGGGAGATCTCAGGGATCAGGAGCTGAAGCTGCGCCGCAAGGAGGGCGGTGATGTGACCGTGTCACTGTCCGCGAACGTCGTCAGGGATGGCAGCGGCCGGGCGACGACTTTCCGCGGCATCATGCGCGACATCACGGGGCAGAGGAAGCTGGAAAGACAGCTCATCCACTCACAGAAGATGGAGAGCATCGGCAACCTTGCCGGGGGCGTGGCGCACGATTTCAACAATTACCTGACGGCGATCCAGGGTTACGCCGACCTGGCTATGCTGGAACATCCGGAAAAGGGAGCCCTGCGGGAGTTCATCAAAGAGATCAGGACTTCATCCGCCCGCGCGGCGGACCTGACCAGGCAGCTGCTCCTTTTCGGCCGGCGTGAAGAGGTGAACCTGCGACCGGTGGACCTTTCCGAGACCATCAGCAGCCTGCAGAAGATGCTCGCCCGACTCATCGGTGAGCGGTACACAATCGCCACTAGGATAGCGGGCAACCTGGACATGATCATGGCAGACCGGGGGCTGATCGAGCAGGTCATCGTGAACCTGGTGGTCAACTCGCGAGACGCCATGCCCGATGGGGGCGAGATAGTCCTGGAAGCTTTCAACGAGCGGGGAGATTCTGAAAGCGACAGTACGCCAGGGCATGGTTTCGTCCACCTGCGAGTGATCGACAACGGCATGGGCATCGACAGCGAGACGTTGTCACACATATTCGAGCCGTTCTTCACCACCAAGGATGTCGGCAAGGGGACCGGACTGGGATTGTCGGTCGTCTACGGCATCGTCACCCAGCACGGGGGGGTGATCGAGGTCGAGAGCGAGGCTGGCCGCGGGACGACGTTCGACATCAGGCTGCCGGTTGCTGACATCGATGATGAGGAAACAGACCTCTCGGCTGACATCATCGCGGCCAGGGGATATCAGGGACTGAAGGTCCTGCTCATCGAGGATGATGACCCGGTGAGAAACCTGGCCTGCCGGATCCTGGGCGAGAGCGGTTTCGAGGTGACCGCCGCGGCGAGCTCCAGCGAGGCGCAGGACATCTTCCTGGATCGGAAGGGGGATTTCGACATTGTTTTCAGCGATGTCGTCCTCCCGGATGACAACGGGCTGGCCCTGGCAGAGCGCCTCAGAGAGGCGAAACCGGGCCTCAGGATAGTGCTTGCCAGCGGCTACACGGGAGACAGCCTCGATTCCGCCAGGATAGAGGAGAGAGGTTTCACCTTCATCCAGAAACCCTATTCCATGGCCCAGCTCGTCAGGCTGGTCGGCAGCTCTTACCATAAGTGACACATCCATAGTATCCTGTGTCCATGAGCGGGGTGCGCATAGCGATCGTTCACGGTTATTTCCTCGGTGATTCAGGGAGCGCTGTCTACGTCAGGGAACTCGCACGGGAATTCACGCGCCAGGGAAATGAAGTAACCCTGGTCTGCCAGGAACCCGGCGCCCCTGGCTACTGGTTCATCGACAGCTTCTATGAGCTCGATGAGCAGAACAGCGGCATGTCAGCGGTTTTCGAACGGGAACCCCTATCTGCCGGGAGCTGCAGGCTGGTGCGGCCCGACCTCGGCGGCAGGCTGCTCACTTACGTGGCCGGTCCCTTCCCCGGGTACCAGGCGGTTCCCTTCCAGGATGCGCCCGATGAGTGGATCGAGGATTATGTCGACAGCAATGTAAGGGCGCTAGCTGCCGTTTTTTCTCGCTGGCAGCCGGACTTCGTCCAGGCCAACCACGCGATAATGCAGCCATACGTGGTGAACGAAGCGCTGGCTGGCGCCGCCCCGTACGTGTCGACTATCCATGGCAGCGCCCTGAACTTCTCGGTGAAAGCCGACCAGCGGCTCTTGCCCTACGCCCTGGCCGGCCTGTCAGGCTCCCGGGCAGTGGGCGCGCTCAGCGAAACCAGTCGCGATGACGTGGTTGATTTCGCCGCGCGGCACGGCCTGGACCTCGAAGGCAGGGTGGTCCTGCTGCCCCCCGGTGTAGACACCGGCCTGATGCGTCCTCTGGGCAGGACCGAGAGGGCCGTCGCGCTGAAAGTGGTGTCGGCTGCCATCGACCCTGAGCGGGATGATGTCGCCCTGTTCGCCGGGCGGCTGCTCTGGACCAAGGGGATCCAATATGCGGTGGCGGCGATGCCGTTGATGCTGGCCAGGCGCCCGCATCTGCATCTGGTGGTGGTGGGGGACGGGCCGATGGAAGAGCCGCTCCGAAAAATGATAAACCTGCTCGACGCAGGCAGCCTCGAGGAGGCGCGGCGGCTGACGCTCTCGGACGAGCGGCTGCGCGCTGGGGACGATTTCGGCCCGGTGATGCCGGAGATGGACGCTGGTGAGGCGGAAAGCTACGCCTGCTCCGCACGCGGCAATCTGGCTGTAAGAGTCCATTTCACAGGGCATTTGTCTCATGAGCGTCTGGCTCCCATCTACGGGGCGGCGGACATCTCCCTGGCTGTCTCCATATTTCCTGAAGCTTTCGCCCTGGTCAGCATCGAGGCCATGGCCGGCGGGGCCCTCCCGGTGGTCACCTACCAGACGGGCCTGCGAGAGGCGGCGGATACCGTCGCCGCTGCTCTCGCGGATGCCAGCCTGCGCTCCCTGGCGCCGGGAGTCGGTCTGACCAGGGCCCTGGCTGATCTCATGCCGGACCTGCTCGACAGGTACGAAACGAAGGAAGACGCGTTCAGGCGCAGGCTGCACGAACTGGCTGAATGCCGTTTCTCCTGGGGCAACGTCGCCTCGCGCTACTTTGACCTGGCGCTCGGCTCAAACCGCGGCGGCAACGACTAGAAAAAAAGTCTCCCTCCCCTTACAGACCCGTTTCCGGGTCCGATACATATCCTAGGGAGGTCTTATCCGGCGGCAGCAATCCCATCCAGGTACAGGGCGCTTTTGGGGTCTGTTTGCCGGGCAGGACGCAAGGGAGACAGCAGCAAGTGGCAAAGCGGGTTTCAGGTAATCTTCTTCTCGCGGTGGTAAGCATGGCGCTCGTGGTACTGCTTGCCCCGGCGGGTAACGCTGCGGGGCCGGACAGCGCCTACGCGCAGGAGCAGGATCGCGGTTACATCGATTGGGAGATGATGGGTTTCACCTACTCCTCGTGGTGGGATGACGAGTATCTCCGGCCCGCTTCCGACGCTACCCTCGACCGCATGCGCGCCACCGGCGCCAACTGGGTATCGCTGAACGTCACCCAGTACATGGATTACGCCGATTCCAACGTGATAGCGCCTCAAACAGGCGGCAACACGGCATCTGACGCGGCGATCATCGAGGCGATCAGCGACGCCCGCGCCCGTGGCATGAAGGTCATGCTCAAGCCCCACGTCGATGTGCTGCGAGAGGATGTCTGGCGCGGCGAGATAACGCCTTCGGACAAGGCGGCCTGGTTCGCGAGCTACCGGCAGTTCATCAACCACTATGCCGAGTTGTCACAGCGTTACGGCGTGGACGTGCTCGTGGTCGGCAGTGAGCTCGCCAGCATGAGCGGCGGTGAGAACTACGCGGAATGGCAGCGCACGGTGGCTGAGGTGCGCGCCCGCTACAGCGGCAAGCTCACCTATTCAGCCAGCCTCAACGAATATGGGTACGCCTGCCTCTGGGGCTGGATGGACTATCTTGGTTTCAACTTCTATTTCCCCTTGAGTGAGAGCCAGGACCCGCCGGTCGAAGAGCTCATGCGGGGCTGGTACGACTACAACGGCCGTTATTCCCCGGCTAACTGGCTGGAGAGGATACGCGCCTGGCAGGCCTACTGGAACAAGCCTGTCATCTTCACCGAGATCGGCTACCGTTCGATCCTCGGCACGGCCGTCTCGCCCTGGGATTACTGGACGCCTGGTGTTTACAGCGGCCAGGCCCAGGCCAGGGCCTACGAGGCAGCGTTCCGCGTGCTCGCGAACGAGCCTTACGTCATCGGCGCCTTCTGGTGGAACTGGACATCCGGCGACATCTACCGCAATCCGGTCAACACGGAATATTCCATCGCCGGCAAGCCCGCTGAGGCCGTGGTGGCCGACTGGTACACGAACCGCAGCAGTTCAGCGCCGAGGGTGCAGATGGACCTGTCTGCGGTCGTATGGGAGAGCTACGAGAATTACCGCGAGCGGCGATTGAGCGTGTTCTTCAGCGTGTCCAACGGGGGCGGGGATACCGCCCGTGAGGTCCAGGTCATGGTATCCGGAGCGTCGAACAACGTGTCAGCGCTGTCTCCGACAGAAACGATGCTGGGCGATATCGCCGCAGGTTCGAGTATGCTCTACAAGGTCGTCTACCTGGTGCCGCAGGGGACGTCGTCGTTCCGCGTCAATAATTATGCGTCCTGCCGGGACGCCAGCGGCACGCGCTTCTATTTCCCTGTAACACCGCCCGCCTATTAACAGCGCCGGCGGTGCTGCCTCCCGTCAGGCGTTCTCCACGAAGATGGGCATCGAGTCGAGTTCGATGCCGTCTGTCTCCCGGCTCTGGCCCATGAAATCGGTGATGCTCAGGCGCTCTCCCAGCTCGGGCGGCAGCGGGGCGTCTGCTTCAGCCCAGAGCAGGTATACGGGCTCCCGCCCGTCGGGGAACTCATACCGGAACTGCCCTGGCGCCAAACGGGTCACCAGGGAGTAACCGTCGGTCTTGCGGACCAGCGTCGCATAGGCGAAAAAAGCCTTCTTCTTCGTGCCTGCGGGGGTGCCGGAGGCGGCTTCCGCGCCAAGGCCGTTGTAAACCAGGCCCGTGTTGTCGAAGTAGCCGTTGGCGCTCTCCCCGTACTGATGATTCTCATAGAAGCGGTTCCAGGAGATCCTTTCCGCCCCTTCCGCAGCAGCGGTCGCAAAGCGCTTGAGGAGCTCGGCCGCCTGCTCCTCCTCCGTCTGCGGGGGATAATCCGGCGGCTGGGACGGGGCGCCGGTGTAGGTGGCGCACTCGGTGAACCAGATGGAGATGTCGCCATCGAAGCCGTTCGCATCGAACAGGCGCCGGTAGTCGTCCATCAGGCCCGGGATGGTCACGTAGTTGCCGGCGCGGCCGTAGAGGTGCAGGTCCACTATGTCGAAGGGCCTGGACTCGCCCGTCCTGGCCGCGATGCCGCTCATGACCTGGCTGAAATACTCCCGGTCGCGGGTGCCGCCATTGAAAGGTACGGCAGCGCCGGCGAGGGCGATGCGGCATCCCGGGCAGACATCGCGCACCGCGTGCTCCATGGCGATGAAGACTTCGACATACTCTGCAGGTGGGTACTTGTAGAGGTCGGGCTCGTTGTCCATCTGCCAGACCTCGACATCATCGTGCTCGGCCACCAGTTGCCTCACATCGGCCTCGAACTCCGCCATCTCCGCAGTTGCCACCGGGAAGGCCGGCCGTATGCAGCCGGCGACGCTGATGCCCCGGTCATGGAGCTTCTGCATGTAATCCGGGTATTCGATGAACTCTGAGTCGATGTAATAGAAATCGATGCGGACCCAGGAGATGCCCAGGTCGTCGATGAGGCCGAGGGTGTAGTCCTGGAACTGCTCCAGGCTTTCAAGGCCAAGCTGGGCATAGATGAGGTCTACGTTCTCAAACGAGGTCTGTTCAAACGTGCCCGGGGCGTAGAGGCCGTAGGGAGCGGATCCGGCCGCATGATCGTCAGCCTCGTCGTTGCCGGGCTCTGCGCAGGCGACTAGCGGCGCAGTCAACAGGAGGACTGCAGCAAGACAAGCCAGATATGCTGAAGCAGCAGGTTTCATCTTCATGAGCCAGGATTCACCGACATCTCGGAGCTACGCGTATCGCTCGGGATCGCCCCTGGGCGATGCCCCCCCAGGAAATCTGTTGGACGACCTTGGTCATCCTGCGCCACTCCCGTTAGTCTACCCAAAAATAATAATCTGCCTGCAGATTCATAACAGGCAGATTATTAAAAGGTGCTACTGAAACAATGGCTAGCTTGCCTTCGCGCGGCGAAGCAGGTAGCCTGCGCCGACCAGAGCGGAACCGATGCCGCCCAGTATCAGCAATGGGCTGCCGGTGGTGCCGCCGGTGGTGCCTCCGGTCTGCGGACCGGTACCACCACTCTCTACAACAGTCGCGAAAGAAAGCTGCGCGAAAATCATCATGACGCAGATAGCCAAAACCGTCGTTATCAAGAACAGGTAAGCCTTCTTCTTCAATTGATTCACCTCCCTCTGGATTCCCATCTTCTTTCAGTTAATCTACTTTAGGTACTATGCGCATGTCAATAATTCCTGCATTTATTTAGGGATAAAAGCGGGAGAAGGGCCAGGAGACCCCCGCCATCCGCAAGACGGCTGAGTTCGACAGCCTGTCCGGTTCTGCCACCCTGTAGATGTAGAGTATGTCCCGGTTGTCTCCCAGGAATCCGTAGGGGATGACCATGCCGATCCGTCCCAGCCAGGATGTCCTGTTCTCCAGGTATTCCGTTACCAGCGGCCACTCCTGAGGGTAAACCACCTCCTCGACGAGCTCCAGCCTGTATGTGAAGCTCTTATTGAAGTACCAGCGGTTGTTTCTCGATTCGATGATATAATCCCCGGTTTCGATGCCTTCGCCGTCCACCATCGCCATCCTGTATCCTTCCTGCTCCATGTAATACTGGAAGCCCAGCCCCCCGAGGAACCAGACATGGCCGTCGGGTGGATAATTCTCCAGCGCCCATTCCGTCTCCACCGGGTGGACGTTGGCCCGCTGATGCTCGCCGATGGCTATGCCCAGGGAGAGCGCCAGGGTGAGCCCCGCGACGACGGCTGTCCCTGTCCGCATCCTCTTTCTGCTGTCCCCCCATAGTTTTTCCATCTCCCGGACGGCGTAGATGACCACCGGCGCCAGCAGCGGGAGGATGAACCGCGACGATGAGTATGGCAGCAGGATGCTGTTGTAAAAGAAGACCCCCAGGAACCAGAGGCCGAGGAATACGTCGTCACCGCCGCCGGCGTCGACCAGCGTGAGCGGCAGGGCGTTGAAGAACCTTCGCAGGATGTAGAGCAGGATCGCCGTCCCGGCGGCCATCAGCCAGGGGAGCAAGAGGACGTTATCCGCCGAATAGGAGCCGTTGAGGTAATTGACCGCCGCCCAGGCGCCGGTGACCACGAGGACGCCGGCGCTCGCCAGCCTGATCCATCTGCGGCCGGTGAAGACAAGCAGCGCCGCGAGGGGGAAGATGATGACGCCGCCCACCAGCGTGATGGCGCCCCTTATCCTGACCAGGATGGAGTCAAGGTCCATCGGCTGCACAACCGTGTTGTAGGTGAACCGCGGCGGCGCGCCATAGTAGGCGTAGTGCGCCGAGGCAAAAGCGAGGAACACGACAACAGGTATGGACAGTGCGATGATCGTCTTGGGGCTGATCCTCCTGGACAGCAGCAGGTAAACGAAAAGGAGAGGGAGGAGCGACAGGTCCTGGTAATAGGTGAGCACGCCCAGGGAAAGGCATAGCGCTCCCGCCAGCAGGTATGCCAGCCTGTCATCGTCGATGCCCTTGAGATAAAAGGCTGTCGCTAGCAGCCAGAATGTCGTCCCCGGCACGTCGATCATGATCAGGTGATTCGCCACCAGATAAGCCGGCGCCAGGATGAAGAGCAGTGTGGCGATGAACGCGTTCACGCCGAAGCGCCTTGCGATAAAATACATGGCCAGCACGGCAAGCAGCGGGAACAGCAGCATTTCCAGGTGAAGCGCGGTCTCGGCGAGGCTTCCGGTTATTGCCAGCCACATGCTCAGGTACAGCGAATGCAGTCTCGGGTGAGTGTCGTGGTAGCTGTTTTCCGGATAGTTCACTCCGAAATAGTCGTAATCCGGTATGTGATGCCAGAGCGGATGCTCGAGGCCCTGCTTGGCGAAGTGGACCCACTGGTGGGCGTCATGATGGACGGCCTGGCCGATGAACGGCAGCGTCACCGCCAGCAGCACCCCGATCAGTATCACCAGCTGGAAACGCTTGAAAAAAGCGGACTTCATCGCTCTTCCAGATCCTCGATCCAAGTGATGCCTACCTCCCTGTACAGCTCGTATTGCGACTCATCCAGCGGGTTGGGCTCATCGTCGATGCGCCATGTCCTTACTGTATCAGCCCGCTCTCCCAGGGTATCGATCCTGAAGGGCAGGAACACCGAATTCCACCAGCAGGTGTCCGAGCCGGCGCACGGCATGAAAAAGATCTGATCGTTGTAAAGAACCAGGGTCTGGTCGCGCCTAAGTCTCTGCATCACCGAGGGATACGGCACCCAGGCGCCGTCCTTGACTGAATAAGCCACGTAGTCACCGGGTCGCGGTTCCTCTAACGGAAGGGATCTTGTCGTTTGCGCGTACAGCTCGTTTTCCACGCTCGGCACAAGCCTGAAGCCGGCCCGCTCCAGGTAGTAGCCGAACCCGAAGGTGCCATTATACCAGGCGCCGCCGGTGCCGTCGTAATTCTCGATCGCCCATTCTGCGGCGACCTTGCCGTTTCTGGCGGCGGTGTATGTCGTCAGGCTGAGCAACGTTGAAAAGACCAGCGTCAGGGCCAGGGCGCTCCCGGCCAGGGAGGGTCTCAGCCATCGGGTTCGGATATGTGCGCGCCATATCGTCAGCAGGCCGAGGATCGCGGCAGGGACGATGGCCAGCAGGTAGCGCGGCGCCGGGTAGGGGAGCAGGATAGTCGTATATGCCAGAACGCTGAAGAACCAGACGGCCAGGAACAGCGCATCCCTGCCCGCGCGTGAATTCCGGTTTTCCCTGCTGGAAAGCGCCGCCGCGGACCTCTCTATCATCAGGTACGTGATCGTGATGCCCACGGGTAGCATGACCGACAGCAGCAACATGTCCGAGAGACCGTAGTCGCCCAGCACGTACTTGACCACCGACCATGACCAGGTGATCATCGAAGATGACACGAAAACGAGTATGCTCGTCCAGCGCGTGAGAAACCCCGCCACCGCAACCAGGGGGAATAACAGAGTTCCCCCCAGCACGGTCAGGTTGGCGCGCAGGAAAGCAAGCGCGGAAGTCGGTTGCATGGTGTTCAGCCGGGACCTGTAGGAGAGGCGTGGCAACTGGCCATATGCGGCCACGACCGCCAGCAGGTAGGCTCCAAAAAAGATCCCGGCTGCTGCGATGGGGACGAGATTCCTGATGCGGAACTGTCGATGGATGACCAGGTAAGCCAGCGCCAGGGGCAGCACCACCAGCCCCTGGAAGAACGTCTGGCTGGCGAGGATCATCAGCAACGCCGACAGGCTCAAAAGCCATCTGCCCCGCTGCCTTTCCACGGCGGCGATGAACACAGCCAGGGCGGCGATCGAGAGAGACACGCCCGGCACGTCCACCATCTCCGTATGCGAGCTCACCATCAGCATGGGGCTGGCCAGGAAGAACAGCGCGGCCGCGAGGCCGCTGACCCGGAAGCGGCGGCCAAGGAAGTACATGCCCACTGCGCCGATGAAGGGGAAGATCGCGAGCGAGAGGTGGAGCGGCACCTCCGATGGCTCGCCGGTGGCCCGGATGACGAGGCTCAAATACAGCGGCAAAAATTTTGGATGGGTTTCGAGATAGCTGTCAAAAAAGATGCCCCTGTTGCTGAAATGGCTGGGAAGGTCCTGCGAGAAGGGCTGCTCTATCTGCCTCTCGGCGAAGGCGATGGTCTCGGGCCCGTCAATAGAGAAAGGCTGGGCGGCAAAGGGAACGGTTATCACAAGGGTGGCCAGGGCGATGACAGCCAGCGCAAGAGCAGTCTGATGCTTTTGAGATATTCTCATAGGAGTCACAAGCGATCATGATTCATAGGAAAGCGGTGCTCGTGGCAAGCCGGCGCTCACAGGAACCACTCTTCATCCAGGCGCTTGTTCACGAATAGATTACACTTATTCATCCCTGTTGAAAAGAAAAACCAGGCTGGCTCCGCAGTTGCTGATAGGATACGGTCAGGGCCGCCGGGGGCGGCCGGCCATCCGGCATCCAGCATAACGGACCGTACGTGAAAAACGACAACCACCAGGGAACGAGCGGCTTCTGGGCGCGGCGCGCCCGGCGCGCTGTTTTGATAACGGCGGAGGCGACCATCGCCGCTGTGATGGCGTTTCTCACCATGATCCTGGTGGCGCCCACCGAGGTGCAGGTCGGCCCCGTGCTCATCGGGTTCGAGGCGAGGCCGTCCTGGGGCGGCCACACCGTGGTTGAACTGCCGCCGGCGGGATCGCTGCATGCCCAGACCCATCGCGCCCCGGTGGAGCTGGTATTCACGCTCAAGGAGATAGCGGTGGACCAGGCGGCTGACCTCACGCGGGAGGGCTCCGCCGCCAGGGAGGAGCTGCGCATGTGGCGTGAGCCCGTCACGGGCGCGGCGCGCATGCTGTTGCTCAGGACGGCGGTTGCCGCGGCGCTGGCGGCGGGGTCGATAGCATGGCTGGCCAGGCGCCGCTGGGCATGGGTAGCAGCGGGAATGGCCCTGGGCCTGACTGTCGCGGCAGGGTTGTCACTGCTTGTCTGGTACTCCTACGACCTGGATGCCTTCTCCCAGCCGGAGTACACCGGCAACCTGGCGCGGGCGCCGGAGATCGTCGGCTTCTCCCACGAGTTCCTGGCGAACCTTGAGACCTATTCCGACCAGGTGCCGCGCATCGCCGAGAACCTCTACCGGACCGTGAACGAGCTGCAACGGCTCCCGGACGGCATGCCGCTGGAGGATTCCATCAGGGTGCTGCACGTCTCAGACCTCCACAACAGTGAAGCCGGGGCCGCGCTGCTGCAGCGCGTGACAGGGCTTTACGACATCGACTTCGTGATAGACACAGGCGACATCAGCGAGCTCGGCACCCCCTTTGAGCTGGGTTACCCCGGAACATTCCTGCCACTCGAAGTTCCTTACCTGTGGATTGCGGGGAATCATGACAGCGGCCTGGTGAGCGAGACTATGGCGGAGATAGATGGGGTCACGGTGCTCGACGGTGACTTCAGGACTGTCGAGGGGCTGACGGTGGGGGGCTTCCCCGACCCTTCCGCCGCTTCGCTCATACCCAGGGTGGCCACCGGAAGCGAGCTGGAAGAAGACAGCCGGATGATACTGGCGGCGGTCAGGGAGGCTAAGCCTGCCCCCGACATCATCGCTGTCCATGATCCCGGGCAGGCCCGCAGGCTTACCGGGGTCGTCCCGGTGGTGCTGAGCGGCCATGTCCACCGGGATTCCATCGATGTGACGGACGGCACGGTGCTGATCAACGCCGGCAGCACGGGCGGCGGCGGCCTGCGGGGCTTCGAGGCGGAGGGGGAGACCCCCAGCTCCCTGCAGGTGCTGTATTTCAACCGCTCCACTCATAAGATCATGGCGGCCGACACCATAGTGATCTACGGTTTCAGCCAGGAGTACACGGTTGCCCGGCAGATCTTCAGCGGCACTGATGCACCGGTCCCCGTCGCATGAGCCGGCGCCAGGGCCGGGCGCCCTTCCGGCACGTTGCATGGAAGCCGAGATGATAGTATTTTTCGATCGAGCAGCGTAATTATTCTGCCCGCGGCCCGTCATATGGGCAGAGAGGGCAAGGAATGATGATGGAGCTTACTGACAGTCAGCTGGCGCTGATGGCGGGCCGGGGTGATGCGGACGCCTGCCGGCGGCTGTTCGAGCGTTACCAGCATCCGGTCTACAATTTCGTGTACCGGATGGTGGACAACGCCGAGGACGCTTCCGACATCGTCCAGGACGCCTTCATCAAGGTATATAACGTCCTCGGGCGGCAGGAAGTCCGGAACTTCTCCGCTTACCTCTACCGCACCGCCAGGAACCTCGCCTACGATGAGATGAGGCGCCGGTCCCGCTTCGCCGATGTCGACCAGGAACTGCTGGCGCCGGAGGACCCGAACATCTACGCCGACCCCCAGCGGGCCCTGCTCCTCGCCGAGCAGATGCAGAAGGTACGGCAGGCTGCGGGCGGTCTCAGCGAGAACCAGCGGGCGGCGCTCGTCCTGCGGGAGCTGGAGGGGTTGGACTACGACCAGATGGCGGAGGTCATGGAATCCAACCGCAACGCCGTCGGGGCACTGCTGTCGCGGGCGCGCCTGAAGTTCAGAGAGGAGCTCAGGATGGCTCAGGTAAGAACAGACATGGCACCGGAAGAATGCGAGGAGGCCATCGCCCTGCTTTCTCCCTACATTGATGGCGAGCTTGCCGGTGAGGACATCGCTTACGTCGAGCGCCACCTGGAGCAGTGCGGCTTCTGCGCGGCTGCGTTTGAAGAGATGCGCGAGGCTTCGCGTTCCTTCAGGGTGCTGATACCGGTCATACCGCCGGCCGACATGGCCGAGGCCTTCACGCGCAGGCTCCGTGAGGCGGGCGACGCTGCTGCGCAAACTGCCGGCGGGCAGGCAACGGACACCGCCCCCGCGGGCAGCCGTTCCCTTGCGTCCAGGTTCATGGCCAGCAGGATCACCTGGGCCGTTACGGCTCTCGTGGCAGCCGCCGGCCTGGGTTTATTCCTTATCGCGGGCGAGGTGGGGCGCGATCGGGACGTGGCTGCGACCCGGACGGGGGAGGGGGGAGCGGCGGGTCAGCGGGATGACACAAACGACGGTCTGCGGGAGATGCCCGGCGTCGGACCGGCCCACGGTGACGGCATCGACCTCCAGGGCGCCCAGGATGGCCAACCCGGGGCGGACGGCCGGGCAGAGCCAGGCCAGGATGATCCGGGTGAGACGGCGGCAGGCATGGTCGTATCCGGGTACGCCACCCCAAACCCGGTAAAACAGTACTCGCGGGTGACGGTCACCGTGGAAGTGACCGGCAGCCCCGGTTCGGTCTCGGTGGCCATCGGCGACGCCATGACCGTGAAGCTGGCCAGGCAGTACGCCACCCCGGACGGCGAAGTCTGGAGCTGGGCCGGGAATGCACAGGCGCCCGGCTATTACGTCATGACCGCCTCGGCCGCCTATCCCGGCGCTACCGCAGAGGCGATGATCGGCGCCCTGGAAGTCGTCTACACCCTCTACTGACAAGCCCCTCCGGCTCGCAGCGGTTATCAAAAGCAGCCGCGCTTTCCTGCCCCTGCGTAATTCCTGAGCCTTTTCTGCGTCATAGAAGTGGCGACCAGATCAGAGCCGCGTCAGGGAAAGGGAGGACGGATGCCATCCGCCGATTACACCAGGTACAGAAGCAGCAGGTTCGTCCGCCGCAGGCCGTTGATGAGTCCAGGGCAACATGCGCCAGGCTGCGGCGGGGCCGGAAGCGAGCGTTTTTCCTGGGGGTGGTTCGTGAGAAAAGCGCTGGCCTTGGTGATCCTGGCCGGCATCGCCCTGTTCCTCTATGCCTGCTGGACCTTCGGCTACGGCTATTACCGGGCGAAAGTCGGACAGGGCGAACTGCGCTCGCTGTTCTCGTTCACCGGAGACGGGTCGGTGGACGCCGGTTACGTGCGCGGCGAGGCGGAAGCCATAGCGGCCGGTCTGGCTTACCTCGATCCTGTCGGGGAGATCTCGATACCGTCCATCAATTGCGACTGGATGATCGTCGAAGGGTCCGACGACGGAGCGCTGTCCCGCGGTCCAGGGCATATCCAGGAGACCCAGCTGCCGGGGATGGGCGGCAACTTCGCCGTTGCGGGCGACCGCGTGCTCTACGGCGCCCCCTTCCTCGACCTGGATGACGTCGTGGTCGGCGACGAGGTGACCGTACGGATGCCATATGCCACCTTCGTGTACCGCGTCAATGAGACCTTCATCGTCACCCCTGACGACACGAGTGTCCTCAGGCCGGTGGGCTACGATGCCATCACCCTGCTCACCTGCGACCCGCCCTGGGACGTCAAGCAGCGGATCGTGGTGAGGGGAGAGCTCACAGATATCCTCCCGGCCGGGACGGGCGCCTGACCGGATGCAGCCGGGACGGGCCGAAAAAACTAACGCCCGTTGCCTGTCAGTCGCACCACCAGCAGGGCGATGTCATCCCTGAGCGCCCCTCCCGCATATTCGATGGCCTCGTCGATGAGCGCCTGGGCGATGGACTGGGATGCCTCATCGCCATTCCTGTCGACGCAGTCCAGTATCCGCTGTTCGCCGAAGGGCGCGTCGTCGGACTGCCTCGCCTCGAGCAGGCCATCGGTATACATCACCAGCACGTCCGACGGGGATACCGGCGCCTGCGTGGACAGGAATTTCTGGTCCGGGATGACCCCCAACGGCACTGCCGGCTCAGAGAGAAGCAACGACGCCTTGCCCCTGCGCGTCAGGACCGGCGGCGGGTGCCCGGCCGAGGAATAATACATCTGTGACGAGCTGTTATCGATGAGCGCCAGGCCGACGGTGACGAATTTCTCTATCGACACCTGGTTATGGATGTTGTGGTTGAGCCGGGTGAGGCAGTCGCCGGGATGCATCCCTTCGCCGAGGTAGGCGCGCAGCATGTACTTGATCATGGCGGTATAGGTGGCGGCGGCGAGCCCCTTGCCACAGACGTCGCCGACGACCAGGGCGATCCGGCCCTGGTCCAGCTCGATGAAATCATAGAAGTCGCCGCCGACCTTGCCCAGTTGCCCCGCAGACTGGTACAGAAGACCCACGTCGATGTCGTCGCGAGACGGCGGCTCCGGCAGCAAAGCGTCCTGGAGCGTCTCGGCCACGACGTGCTCCCGCTCGAAGTTCTCGGCGCTCACGAGGGCGACGGAGCTCTGGGCCGCCAGCAGGGAGATGATCTCCTCGTCGCTGCTCGTGAACTCCGAGCCCTCTGCCTTGTCGCTGAGCATGAACAGGCCCCGGGCCCGCCCCTTGGTATCACGGATGACGCCGGCCAGCAGGCCGCGCAGGCCGATATGCCCTGCCGGCAGCCCTTCGAAGGCATGGCCGGCATCCAGCCTCACTGTGCTGGTCTCCCTGTCGGCAAGCAGGCGGGAAAAGCGCTGATGCAGGCTGGAAGCGTCGGTCTCGACGGCGCACCGCTGGCTGTTCCAGGGCGCGTAGTGGCTGGAGACGATGGTCGATTTCCCCTCTTCTGTCAGGGTCATGATCCCGAAACCGGCGGCGGTCAGCTCGGCAGCCGCTTTGAGCACCGTCCGCAATAGCTTGTACTTGTCTGTCTCGCGGTTGAGGGACAGCCCGACGTCGTGGAGGACCGAGAGCTGGTTGGCGTAATTCTGGCAGATGCTCCTGCTCTCGAGTTCGTCACTGAAGAGCGCGGCGTTCTTCAGTGAGAGGGAGACGACCGTGGCCAGCTTCCCGGCGAAATCCAGTTCAGCAGGGAACAGGGACCTGCCGCTCTCCCTGTAGCCGACTGCCAGCACGCCCATGACCTCATCCTGCGCGTGCAGGGGGATGAGCAGCAGCGACCCCAGCCCCATCGATTCGATGTTGTCCAGGCTTGCCTGGGCCGGGGGGGACGCTACCCTCGGAGCGCCGCCGGCCATGGCTTCGTCGAAGAGGGCAGCCTCCTCGCGGTTCAGGAGGGTCCCCCTGTAGCTGGCAGCCACACCGTAGACATGGCTGACGGACCACCCCTGAGCGTCACTGCTGGCCACAAAGGCCTGGCCGGAACCCAGGGCGCGGGACGCCTCCACCATCGTCGCATCGATGATGCGCTCGATCTCCAGGGAGGACCCGATGATCCCGTAGATGCTGTTGAGAGCGTCGCTGAGCTGCTCGTATCGCCTGCGGCTGGTGATGTCGCGGATGATGCCGGTGAAGAAGGTTCCCTCCATCGTCTTCCAGTAAGAGAGTGACAGTTCCAGGGGGAACTCGCTGCCGTCCTTGCGGAGGCCGTGCATCTCGACGGTCCTTCCGATGACCCGGGGCACGCCGGTCTGAAGGAACTCCCGCATGGCGCGCTGGTGGACGTCGCGGTACAGCTCGGGCATCAACATCGTGAGGTCCTGGCCGAGCACCTCAGCTTCCTCATAACCGAAGATCTGGCGGGCGCCGTTGTTCCAGGAAACCATGCGGCCCTTCTCGTCAGCAGATATGATCGCGTCGTTGGCCGACTGGGCCAGGGACCGGAAACGCTCCTCGCTTCTCTCCAGAGACTTGACCGAGTAGTCATTGGCCAGCGCCACGGCGGCGAGTTCACCAAATACCGTAGCCAGCCTGGCATCGTTGTCGTTGAAGCCGTCCGGCTTGTTGGCGAGGCCCATCAGGCCCACCACCCGGTCATCCAGCATCAGCGGCGCGAACATCACGTTTTGCAGGTCCACATGGCCGGCAGGCATGAACTCCTGCCAGGGGCTGCCGGCGAAATCGTTTTCGTAGGCGACCCTGCCGCTGGCATACACCTCCCCGCGCAGGCCGCGGAAAGGCATGGGCAGCTCCGGGTCGACGGTGCAGGGCAGGCCGCCGGAATCCAGGAATACGACATCGACATCAGCACCGTCTTCGCTGACCAGGGCGACATAACCGCTGGTCGCGCCTGTGAGTTCCCTGGCGATGTCGAAGATTGAGTGCGCCGCGTCGCTGAAACTCTTGAATTCGGAGACAGACCGGGAGGCCGTGAGCAGCGCCGCTATCTCCAGGTCGTGCTGACTTATCTCGCGGGCGAGTTTTTCTGTCTGCTCCCGGGATTCGCGGAGCTGCTCCAGCAGTTGCCGGCGTGTCCTGAGCCTGTCGATCATGCTTGCGCTGCCTTCCAGGGGCAGAACCCTGGCCAGCTTACCGGCTGGTTCTCCAGCAGATCGGCATCCAGTCGCGCTTCCCCTGTGACGATCCTGACCCTCATCGAGCCTCCTGTTCGCGATGTCATATCATTGTATGCGCGGCCGCGCTTCGGCTCAAATCGGCAGGGATGGCAATGGCGGCGGCGTTCCCCGGCTGGCATAAAAAAGCCCCTGCCGCGCTCCGCCCAGGCAGGGGCTTTTGCCCTGACGGGCAAACCCGGTACCCCGCAGGCGCAGCCGCAGGGGCCGCCGCGCCGTCAGAGCGACAGTTCGACGCTGTTGGTCCAGTCGCCGTGCAGGTTGCAGCGCTCATACGCCCTCAACCTGCCGGGACCATCGACCCTGACGGAAAAGGTAACCTTGGGGTCGGTGTAGCCCCAGGTGAGGTCACACCTGCTCAGGAACCTGTCATCCAGGTAGAGGTCGATGAACTCGATGTGGTGTTCCGCTTCGTTGGGATGGGCCATCTGCTCGCCGACCCAAACCGTCACCTCGAAGAACTCGCCCGCCCTCGGCGTGCCGCCGATATGGATCATCGGCACGTGCTTCTTCTCGAGGTCAGTCATGTTGGCGAAATCCTTCACCTCGTTGATGCTGGTGGCTTGCTCGATACTCATATGCTCCTCCATTCAGCCTGTTTTGTTCCCCTTGATACGTTGCTTGTAATAACCGGTTACCCTTGAGCTGGTCCGTTGAAACCGGTGATTCCGGTTAAAAATCACGGCGATGGGTAAAAAAGTAGTCAGACTGACAACGAACAGGGAGGAATTTGATGCAAAGGTGTACCGTGTGCGGCCAGATCATGCTACCGGGGCAGGACCCCGACAAGTGTCCCATGTGCGGCGCCCCCAGGACCAAGTTCGAGCCGTTCAGCGGCGTCGAGGGGATCGCCGGGACGAAGACGGAGGAGAACCTCAAGGCGGCCTTCGCCGGCGAGTCCCAGGCTAACCGGCGCTACCTCGCTTTCGCCCAGGCGGCCCGGGCGGCCGGAGCCGACGACATCGCCGCCATCTTCGAGGAGGCGGCGTCCGACGAGACGCTCCATGCCCACGCCCATCTGGCTTATCTGGGCGGCATCGGTGAGTCTGCTGACAACCTCAAGGCAGCGCTGGCAGGGGAGACCTACGAGAAGGAGAGCATGTACCCCGAGTTCATCGCCACGGCTGAGGAAGAGGGGTTCGACCAGGTGGCTCAATACCTCAAGTCGGTGGCCGGCGACGAGGGGCGCCACGCGCTCAAGTACCAGAAGATGCTCGAAGGGAGCTAGGCGCGGGGCTGAAGCTCCCGCGCGCGGCTTCAGTGGTGCGGGCCGGCCACCTGGATCATGGCCTCGGCTGTCAGTATCAGCGTCGCCCAGATGGCGTCCACGGGGAAGTGCTCCGGGGCGGTGTCGTCGATCAGCATCTGGCAGCGGGCCGGGAACTCCAGGTCGCCGACCCAGAGGATGATAGTGACCGGCATCCGCGGCAGCGTGGGGACCCGCACCGCGGCATCACCCTGCTCAACCTTCTCGGCCTGCAGTTCCTTCCCCGCGCGCAGGAAGTTGTCAGGGTTTGAGCCGAAATGGTGGGCCAGGACTTCGAGGGGCAGCTCGTGCGGCCCCTTGAAGAACGCCTGTCCTCCCGGAACGGATTGGGGCGCGATCAGCCTGCCGCTGGGGATGACGTCGCGGCATGACGCCACGTAGAGCGGGGCGATCAGGCTGAAGTGGGTGGAATCACCGGCATGGAAGTGGTGGTGCGGGCCGATCTCGCGGACCTGCCGCTGCTGGATGTCGACCACGAAGGGAGCCTTGAACACCTCCAGCACGAAGGCGTCCTCTTCCTCCCAGTATTCCAGGTCGCAGCGTTCGGCGATCTCCTGCGGGTCCATCGCCTCCAGCTTCTCCCATGCTGTCTTTTCACCGGCAAGCATGGGGACAGGATATCACAGCGCGGCCGCGGCGGCTGACGGTCGCGGGCGGCTGTGATAGATTTGCATCGTCCAACGGCTGAAGGAGATGGCTCGATGTCGCTGCTGACCCGAAACCTCGACCTGTTCGACCCCCTGGACGCCGAGATCGGCGAGCGGGGCGAGATGGCCGGACAGCTGGAGGTCATCGCTGGCCACGTCAAGCGTTGCCAGGACTGTGGCCTGCACCGCACGCGGACGCATGCGGTGCCCGGGGAGGGGGACGCGTCGTCGGGCCTGATGATCGTGGGCGAGGGCCCGGGGGAGAACGAGGACCTGCAGGGCAGGCCGTTCGTCGGCAAGGCGGGGGAGATGCTGGACCGGATACTCGTCGCCGCGGAGATAGAGCGACCGTCGGTCTTCATCACCAACGTGGTGAAATGCCGCGCCTGCGAGATGGTGGAGGGGCGGCTGCAGAATCGCGCCCCCCACATGAATGAGATCAACGCCTGCCGCCCCTACCTGGTGCGCCAGGTGGAGGTCATCCAGCCCCGGGTCATCCTCTGCCTGGGGGCGCCCGCGGGCCGGTCGGTCATCGACAGCGGCTTCAACATCACCGAGCAGCGGGGCCAATGGTTCGAAGGGCCTTACGGTTCGCGCATCATCGCCACCTTCCATCCCGCATTCATACTGCGTCGCGGCGGCGCCGGCTCGGGCGCCAGGGACCTCAAGAAGATGGTCTGGGAGGATATCCAGAAGGTGCTGGCTTACCTTTCAGGCTGACCGCTTTCCCCGGCCTCTTCTTCCAGGCCTTCGCCTTCCTTGAGCCGGCGCTCCTCTTCCCGTTCGCGCATCTTCCTGATCAGCTGCTGGCGGTCACGCTGGCCTTCATGCCCGCCCTCGCCCTTCCTGTTCGCGGCCGCCTTCTCCGAGGGCGGTTGCTGGAAACCGTGCTGCTCGCTCTGGGCCGCGCGGTTCCTCTTCTTTCCCGCTGCCTTGCCGCTCATTACTACCTCCCGGGATAGTATGACGCTCCCTGCTGATACTATTTCCGGAAACGGGGTTTTTCTACCAGCCCTTCAGCCCGCGGAGGAAGTCGTCGACCTTGCCGTCCAGCTGGCTCAGGTCGGCCTGGGCCTGGCTGATCCTGTGGCTGAGCTGCCGGCGCCAGTACTCGACGAACTTGCGGAAGTCGGGCAGGTCGATGGAGATCTCGTGCATCAGGCTGCCTCCGAGGTGGATGTTCTCCTCATCCATGAAGGCGAACACCTCTTCAGCCCGGATGTCGAACTCCTTGCAGATCGATTCGACGGTTATCTTCATGTGTGATGGTTTTGATGGTTTCCAGGGATGTACCATTATAATGTATGAGCACACGCGCGTTTCAAGAGGAGAAACGTGGCTGCGGACATCAGCGGTTCGTGCCGGAAGGGAGCTGAGGGTCAATGTGCGGTCGTTTCACGCCGATCCCCAGGCCTCAGGTCCTGGAGGATATCAGCAGGGAGCTGGGTATCGATGTGGCCGAAGCGGTGGGCGCTCCCCCGGAACCGGAGGGCGATATTCTCGGCCCCGGCCAGTGTCTGCCGTTCCGGGATATCGACGCGCTCCACGCCGCGGACGACGGCCGCATCATCCTGCGCCCGATGCAATGGCAGCTGATCCATGGCTGGAACCGCGAGTTCAGGTCCGACTACACCAGCTTCAACACCCGCGTCGAGAAGCTTGACAGGCCGCACAACCGGGAGCTCCTCATCCACCGGCGCTGCATCGTGCCCGTGCGGGAGTTCTTCGAGAACCGCAAGGAGGGAGGCCGTGCGGTGAGGCCGAGGGAATCCTACCATTTCACGCTCAAGGGCCGGGCGATGATCCCCCTGGGCGGCATCTATTCCATCTGGACCAATCCCGAAGACGCGGACGACCGGCGCTATAGCTGCAGCGTCATCACCATGGAGCCCAACGAGCTGATCGCGGAGATACACAACCGCATGCCTTTCATATTGCCACGCGAGGACGTCGCGACCTGGCTGGACCCCGGGATGACGGATTTCGGGGTCCTGCTGGACATGATCGGACCATATGACCCGCAGAAGATGTCGCGCGAGCGGGAGTGAGGCGCAGCCAGGGCCGCTGCCCTGGCAAGGTTCCTGTTAGCCAAGCGAGTTGAAGGAGAGTTCGATGAGGAAATACAGCTGGCAGCTGACCCTGGGCGCGGGGCTGGTCGCCCTTTCCGCCCTGCTCTACTTCATCCACTACCTCATCTTCAGGGATACGCATCATATCGCCATCTACTTCCTGGGCGACGTGGCCTTTGTGCCCATCGAGGTGCTGCTGGTGACGCTCATCATCGAGGAGGTTCTCAGCAAGCGGGAGAAACGGATCAGTGACCGCAACCTGCAGATGATGGTAGGTGTCTTCTACCACGAGGTCGGCGCCAGCCTGCTCAAGCTGATGCGCCATTACATGCCGGCGGCAGCGGAGCTCAACCGCCACCTGGAGCCCGCGGCGATGGTCGAATGGAGCGAGACGGACTATGCTCGCAAGATCAGGGAGGTGGAGGGCATAGATACCACTTTCCTCTGCGAGGGATGCGACCTGACCCCGCTGAGGGATTTCCTCAACCGCAACCAGGAACTGCTGCTGCGCATGCTGGAGAACCCCAACCTGTCGGGCAACGACGAGCTGGCCAGTATGCTATGGGCGATCACGCACATCTCGGACGAACTCCACGTGCGGCCTCATATCGAGAACCTCGGACACGAGGACGCCCAGCATGTTAAGGGTGACTTCTCCCGTGCTTACGACCTGCTGCTGGTAGAGTGGTTGAAATACGTGGTGCACCTGAAGCGGGAGTACCCCTTCATGTACCTGGCGGCATTGCGCTACGGCCCGTTCGCTCCCGGGGAAGACGACCGGCCTGCCTGAACGGGCCGATGTCAGCCGCGGGGGCCGCCCGGCCGCAGGTGGAACGCAATCAATCCAGGTAACCTGAATGGACGAGTCGCCTGGAGTAGATCGTGGCTACCACCAGGATCAGCAGGTCCGGGAGGTAGAAGAGCAGTTGGTCCGGGTCCAGATGCCAGCTCCTCGTGACGATGGCGAAGAGCGCATGAGCCGCTACCAGCAGGCCGGTGGCGGCCAGGAAAAGCACATAGCTGTACTTGCGGTAGCGCAGCAGGGATATGCCGCCGATGACAGCCAGGGCGCTGACCGCCCGGTACAGGGCGCTGAACAGGTAATCTGCCGCAGTGAGGTCCTCTTCCAGCGCAATCAGGCCAGAGAGGAGCATGATTGTGAGGACGATGGCGTAGGCGCCGTTAAGGATGAGGTAGATGCTGATTATCCAGACCAGGAACGGGCGAGCGGGCCTGTCGCCGGCCTGCCCGGTGTCTGTCTCAGCCATGCTCGAAGCCTCCGTGTCCGGGTGTCGGTCGCCGGCCGGCGCCGCCGCGGCGCGCCGCTTTCTTGCGGCAATCTTCTTCCTGGCGCGTTTATTGCTCATAAACGGGAATATTAGCAGCTTGGGCGCGCCACGCATAACCGCCGGCTTTCCTGCCGCCTTGATAAACTGCTGTCGCCCGGCGCGGCTCTTGCGTATTATTGAACAAAACAGTGAGGAGAAGGCCGATGAAGAGCTATCGCAAGGAACTGTTGTTCGAGGTGCCGGCCCGGCGCGCTTTCATCAACATCACCGGCGAGGTGGAAGCCGCCGTCAGCGAGTCCGGGGTTAGCGAGGGTTTGGTGCTGGTGAACGCCATGCACATCACGGCATCCGTTTTCATCAACGACGACGAGCCAGGCCTGCATCAGGACTATGACGACTGGCTGGAGAGGCTGGCGCCCCACGAGCCGGTCGACCAGTACCGGCACAACCTCAACGCGGCGCGGGAGGACAACGGCGACGCGCACCTCAAGCGCCAGATAATGGGTCGTGAGTCTGTGGTGGCCATCACGGGCGGGCGGCTCGACCTGGGCACGTGGGAGCAGGTCTTCTACGGTGAGTTCGACGGACGCCGGCCCAAGCGGGTGCTGATAAAGGTGATCGGGGACTAGCCCCAGGTCTGCTCGTTGATCCTGACCCGCTCCACGAGGATTATCTCGCAGGCGCCGTCGCCCTGGTCGGTGCGGCTCTTGCTGCTGGCGACCGTGTAGAGCTGGTTGCCGTCGATCATGCGGATGTCCACGAGCCTGCCCTCGATGCGCACCACATCACCGGCCTTGATGGTGGCCAGCGCTGCGGCGATGTTATTATCGGCGGCGATGACATGGCTGTTGCTGACGTGGCTGATGACGTAGGCCGCGTCGATGTCACGCCCCGTCGCCTCCAGCGAGCCCGATACGGTGCCGCGGCGGTCTGACTGCTCCCAGGTCAGCTTGCTGTCGACGTCAGCATCCGCCAGTTCACCCCAGGCGAGCAGCAGGTCATAGGTCATGAACTCGCCCATGACGTCGTCATAGGCGGTCACGCTCTCTACCTTGGCGCTGACCGAGTAGGCCATATCGCTGAACAGCGACACCTCCGCGCCTGAACTCGTGCCGAAGGTGGAGTGGAACACGGAAGACTGTTTCTGCACAGGGTCGGCGGCCGAGTTGATGCCGTAGGTGACGAAATGGTCTTCCTCACCGTAACCCGGGCTGTCGAAAGCGAAGGTAAGCAGGGCCCACAAGGCGCCTGCCAGCATCAGTGTCGTCAGCAGCGACTCGATGATGACCCGCTGGCTCAAGGGGCGGTGGCGGCTGTGGCCCGGGTGGGCGGCCGTGGCCCCGTGGTGCGCCATCATCATGTGGTTGTGCCGCGCGACTGTTTCGCGCTGCTCAGCGCATTCGCGACAGAATATTCTTGAGCTCGAACACTTGCGGCAGAAGAACGTGCCACAGCCGCAAAGCCCGGTAACGGGCTCGTCGGGGTGCAGAGCGCATCTATTTTCAGCTGGCGGCCCAGGTAGACCAGACACTTGCTTCCTCCCAGGCCTCCCCCTCAAGTTCTGTATCGGCGGCGCTGCAGGTTTTCGCAAGCCGCTCCCCGAAATGTGGTTACATCCTCGCTGTTCGTGGTAGGAATAACCTGTTTCGCGAGGTCATCATCAACCGAAGCACAGGCAGTTCGAAGGGAGGAAAGGGTCTTTGCTGCTGCGGGACGAGGTCGATATCATCTGCACCCCGGCCGATGTGTTCGCCTGGCTCGACGAACTGGACCGCCATTACCTCCTGTGGCATCCGGACCACATCTCCTGCAACTACATCCAGGGTGATTCGATGGCTCCGGGAGCGGTCCTCTTTTGTCAGGAATACCTGCATGGCAGGCCACACAGGTTCAGGATGAAGGTGACTCGGGTGGTTGATGGTTCAAGGATCGAGTACAGCATAGGACCGGGGATGGCCGGCTCTTTCAGCGTCCGGCCCGCGGGCCAGGGGGTTCGTTTCACCGCGGAGCTGCGCCTGGGCCTGGCGCTGCCCCTGCTGTCGAGGGCGCAGGACGCCGTCATCAGGCGCCTGGCAGACTGGAGGATCGGGGCGCTGAAGCGCCACATGGCCGAAGAAGGCAGAAACCTCAAGGCGATGATCGAGGCGTCTCGTCCTCTGCATCATCGCCGTCGTTCCCCAGTTCACGCTTGAGCACCTTGCGCAGGATGTTACGCGGCAGCTCGCTGCGGAACTCGATCCTGTTGGGGACCTTGTAGCCGGCGAGCTTCTCCTGGGCGAAATTGCGGATCTCGCTGGCGGTGGCCTTCTCGTTGTCCTTCAGCACGATGTAAGCCTTGACGATCTCTCCCTTGAGCTTGTGCGGCACACCCTTGACCGCTACCTCGCTGATCTTGTGGAACTGACCCAGCACCTCCTCGATCTCGCGCGGGTAGACGTTGAGGCCGCCGGTTATGATCAGGTCCTTCCTGCGGTCGGCGATGAAGTAAAAGCCGTCTTCGTCGACGCTGGCCATGTCGCCGGTCCTCAGCCAGTCGCCGTCAGCGAAGGCATCCTCGCTCAGGGCGGCCTGGCCCCAGTAGCCTCTCATCACCTGGGGGCCGCGCACCAGCATCTCGCCGATCTCGCCCGTGGGCAGGTCCTCGCCGGTCTCGATATCGACTATCCTGACCTCAGTGTTCGGCAACGGCAGGCCGATGCTGCCGGTCTTGCGCATCCCGGCAATGGGGTTGACGTGGGTCACGGGGGAGGCCTCGGTCAGGCCGTAACCTTCCACCACCCTGCCGCCCGACAGCTCCTCGAACTCCTGCTGGATCTCCCTGGGCAGCTTGTCCGCCCCGCTGACGCAGGTATGGATGGAGCTCAGGTCGATCTTCTTTCTGCCGTCTGCCCGGTCCCGTTCCAGGGAGTGGTTGATGGCGGCGTACATGGCCGGGATTCCGGGGAAGAGCGTAGGCCTTTCCCTGTCGATGGTCTTGAGGACTTCGGCCAGGTCGAAGCGGGGCAGCAGGATGAGGCTGGCGGCGCGGCTGATGGCGAGCATGCAGCTGGTGAGCGCATAGACGTGGAACAGCGGCAGGACTACCAGGACGCGCTCGCGGGCGTCCACCATGTTATGGAGCCAGGCGCGGGACTGGAGGGCGTTGGCGACGAGGTTGCGATGGGTCAGCTCCGCCGCCTTCGGCAGCCCCGTGGTGCCGCCCGTGTATTGCAGCAGGGCGGCCGAACCGGCATCGATCCGCACGCCCGGGGTCTCATCGGGCTTCCGTTCCAGGACGGATTCGAACCAGACCTCCCCCCTGGCGGCGTCCAGCTCGGCCCGATGCCCTTCCTTCTTCTCCTTGAAGAGGGTGAACAGCAGGCGCATGGACGGGGAGAAACAGTCCTTGATGCTGGTGACGATGAGGCGCTCGACGGACGAGTCTTCGCGCGCAGCCCGGGCCCGCTTCAGGATGTCCCTGCGGCTGAGGGTCACCAGCACGCGGGCCCCGGAATCGTTCAGCTGGTACGCAAGCTCACGGACCTCGTGGAGCGGGCTGGCCAGCGTGGCCACGGCGCCGGCCTTGAGCGTGCCGAACAGGCAGATGAGGAACTGGGGCGAGTTGGGCAGGTGGATGGCGACGCGGTCTCCCGGGGCCACCCCCATGTCGATGAGCCCGTGCGCGAAGCGGTTGGCTTCCTGTTCCAGGCGGGAGTAAGTCATGGTGGCGCCGAAGAAAGTCGTGGCGACGGCATCAGGATGCTGACAGGCTGCGCTCTCCAGCAGGTGCTGCAGGGGGTAGTCAGGGATCTCTATCTGTCTGGGCACCTCCGGGGGATAGTAGGTCATGAGAGCTCCCGGTCCCGGCTCTTACTGGAGCGAAGCCAGCGCTTCCCGGGCCCAGTCCGGGTTCTTCAGCAGTTCCCTGCCCACAGCCACCAGGTCAGCCCGGCCATCCTCGATCACGCTGTTGGCGAACGATGCTTCCCTGATGCCGCCCACGGCTATGACAGGCACATCCACAACTGACTTGATGCTCTCCGCCAGGGGTACGTAGAAGCCCTGGACGCCGGAGAGGTCCTTCGGGCGTGAGCCGCAGAGGCCGCCGGAGACGTCGAGGATGTCGATGCCCACCCCGACTAGGCGCGGCGCCGCCTCGCGCGCCTCGTCGAGGGCCAGCCCTTCCTGCATGAAATCGCTGGCGCCGAAGCGGTAGAGGAGCGGGTAGTCCGGTCCTGCCACCTCGCGCACGGCGGTTATCACCTCGAGGGGGAAGCGCAGGCGGTTCTCCAGGCTGCCCCCGTACTCATCCGTCCTCCGGTTGGTGTAGGGGGAGAGGAACTCGCTGAGCAGGAAGCCGTGGGCGCCGTGTATCTCGATGGCGTCGAAACCCGCCTCGATCGCCCGCCTGGCGGCGTCGCGGTACAGACCGATGAGCTCGCTGAGCTCGTCAGCAGAGAGGGGCCTAGGCTCGACGCCCCGGCCGGGCACGGCGACGTCCGCCGGCCCCACGGGCTGGCAGCCGATGATCTCCGCAGTGGTATTGGCTCCCGCATGGGTCAGCTGGATGGCGCTGGCCGCGCCGCCGGCGCGGATGGTGTCGGCAAGCCCCCTGAGGCCGGGCACAAGTCCGTCATCATGGATGCCAAGCTGGGGCGCCGTCATCTTGCCGCGGGGCGTGATATAGCTGTGCTCGACGATAATCAGGCCGACCTCAGCCTCGGCTCGCGCCCGGTAATGGTCCAGATGCCTGCTGGTGACTGCGCCGGATTCATCGGAAAGGTCGTTGGCCATGGGGGGCATCACGATGCGGTTTCGCAGGGTGACGCCTTTTATCGTGAGGGAATCGGAAAGCTTTGGCATAATTCCTCCTCAAATCAAGTTGGAAGAATAATAGCCGATTAAAAATCCACTTGAAAGGGCAATCCCTATCGGTCACTGAAGGCTCTGGTATCATAGGGCGACCGCATGACGACCAGGCCGGGCCAGGGTGGCGCATGAAAAAAGACTGGCACATATTCGCAATCTGGGCAGCCGTATCCGCGCTGTTGGTGTTCGGCCTGCTGGCCATGGAGCAAAGCGGCTGCGATACGCGCACCTCACGCTCGGCTGGAAGTGGCGATGGCGCCAGCGTCGACAGCGACGATGACTCAGCGGATGGTATTGGGGCCGGGGGCAGGAAGAAGGACAGGGACAGGAAGTCCCAGGATGATCCCGGCAGCGAGGATGGCGGGAGCAGCGACGACTCCGCCCGGGCTAACGGCCTGCCGACGGTGGAATCGATTGCCGCGGCAGTATCCGCTCTCAGGGGGCTGCCGCTGAACGCCGCCATCGAGGTCAGTTACATCGACCGTGAAGAACTGCAGGAGCGGATCGAGGAGGACTTCGCCGAGGAGTATCCTCCCGGGGAGCTGGAAGCCCAGGGGCAGGCGCTGGCGGCGCTCGACCTGATCCCGCCGGGCACGGACCTGCGCGAGGAGCTGGAAGAGCTCATGGTCGATCAGATCGCCGGGTTCTACGACGACGAGACCAAGGAGCTGGCGCTCGTCAGCGACAGCGACGAGCTCGACGTCATGAACGAGGTGACCCTGGCCCATGAGGTGACCCACGCCCTGCAGGACCAGAGTTTCTCGCTGGCCGGCCTGTATCCGGTCGAGGGCCCGGGAATGGCGGACGTCAACATGGCCCGCCTGGCCCTGGTGGAGGGGGACGCCTCCCTGGCGATGACAGAATATGTCGAGGCCGAGCTCTCACTGATGGACATGTTCAACCTGGGGATGTCCGGGGGCGGCAGCCTGCTCGGGACCTCGCCTTACCTGGACGATTCCCTCCTGTTCCCGTACCTCGCCGGCGAGGAGTTCGTGGCGCAGGTCAAGGAGAAGGGTGGCTGGGAGCTGGTCAATGCCGTCTATGCCTCCCCGCCGGAATCCACCGAGCAGATCATCCATCCGGAGAAGTATTTCGAAAAAGACCATCCCGTCTTCCTGGCGCTGCCGGACCTGCTGCCGGTAGCCGGAGCCGGCTGGGAGGCCGTTTATGACGACTCTTTCGGCGAGTTCGACGTGCGCCAGCTGCTGGCTGAGGGGCTGCGCTACCGGCAGGCCTCGGAGGCGGCGGCGGGTTGGGACGGCGGGCGCTACAGCTATTACGAGCGCAGCGACGGGGCGCCCATGGCCGTCATCCTGCTGGCCTGGGACAGCAACGAGGAAGCCGCGGAGTTCACCCAGGCGATGGCGGAGTACCTTGCATATTCCTACTGCTCGGAGTTCGAGTTCGCCGAGCGCCAGTTCCCCATCCTCGAATCCTGTGACGGTGACTACTGGGTCATGGTCAAGAAGGGCGCCGCCGTACTGGTGGCGAGGGTGCCGGACAGGACGCTGGCGAACCTGCTGCCGCCGGCCGTCCTCGGCGTGCGCCCGCCGGAACCGGGATTCGCTGACAACATCCAGCCGGGCAACGTCCTTGCCGCCCATCAGGGCGGTTAAGGAGCTTTTCTTCTCACCTGCTTCTTCTCCCCGGAGAACAGCATGCGCGCTTCAGTCCAGTAGGCGGCGAAGTACGTGTTCAGCGCTGCTGTGAAGAGCAGGCCGGTTACCAGCGGCGGCAGGGTAAGCAGGCTGGCGATGACGACGCCCCCCGCACTCCAGCCCGAGGTGTAGACGTGGCTCCAGGCCAGTACAGCCGGTATGGCCGTCAGCAGTCCGGCGAAAGCCGCCACGATGGTGGCGCCGATGCTGATGCCGACGCTGATGGCGAAGAGCATGAGTGAGCGGCTGAGGTTGTCGAGCAGCAGGGAGGTTGCGTTCCTGAGGGCTGCAAGGGGCCGCAGACCATCCAGCACCACGGCGCGGCTGCCGAGGCTGAAAAGGAGGAAGGCGCCCACAGCCAGCACCGGCCAGAGGCCCAGCGCCGCGAGAAACCCCAGGGTCGAGACCGTTGCCGCCAGCGCCGCCAGGGCAGCGAAGCCGATGAGCAGCGCCCCTGCGAGCTCGGTGGCATCATGGCCGGTCGACAGCAGCAAAAAAGCAAGCGCGCCCAGGGCTGCCAGTGCCAGCGCGGCGAGGAGAGGGATGGCGGCTGCGAGCAGCATGTAGGGGAGCAGTAGTCTGAAGTTCCTCCTGCCATGGGACAGGGCGGAGCGGAAACCGGCGGGCCGGCCCAGGCTGATGTCGCGCACGGTGGCGATGGCGGCGCCGTGGCAGAAGACTGACCAGAGCCAGAGGATGACACCCAGGACGATAAGGGAGACGGCTATGGTTATCACGAGCGCCAGGTGGTCCTGCAGCCAGGCGACGATGGCGCCGGCGACCTCGTCAGCCGAGGAAGCTTCATCGTCCCCCGCAGCCGTTACGTAGGAATTGTAATCGCAGCTCCAGCCACCGAAGGCGCTGGTGGTGCCGGCGAAAAGGCCGAAGAACCAGAGGAACCTGTTGCGCCAGACCAGCGATGCGCTGTCCTTGATCACCTGGCCGTAATCGAACTCCCCGCCCGGTGGCTGGTAGATACGCGTCATAACCTCACCGCACCTCGCTATCAGGACCGAAAACGGTCGTCATTGGCCACTGCATGTCTTCATATTATTTAATAGAATCATGACCATGGAAAGAAAGACCCTGTTCATAGACTGTTTCTCCGGCGTTTCCGGGGACATGTTCGTGGCGGCGCTGCTGGACCTGGGTGTCGGCTCCATCGACATGCTCAGGGAGGAGCTTGGCCGGCTGGACCTCGAGGGCTGGGAGGTGGAGCTGGAGCGGGTGCGCCCTTCGGGCATCGCCGCCAGCCGCTTCATCGTGCGGGTCGCCGGTGAGAAGCAGGAGCCGCGCAGCCTTTCGGACATCAACGACCTGATTTCATCCAGCAGGCTGTCCGAGAACGTCAAGTCCCGCTGCCTGGCGATCTTCAGCCGGGTGGGGCGGGCCGAGGCCGAGGCTCACGGCCACTCGCTGCAGGAAGTCCATTTCCACGAGGTGGGCATGGTGGACAGCATCATCGACATCGTCAGCGCCTGTCTCCTCATGGAGGAGCTTGCCCCGGCTGAGGTAATCTGCTCGCCGGTGGAGATGGGCTCGGGCATGGTGGACACCAAGCACGGGCTGATGCCGGTGCCTGCTCCGGCGACGGAGATCCTGCTCAGGGGGGTGCCGGTTGCCCACGGCGGCGAGGAGTGTGAATTGACCACACCCACCGGGGCCGCCCTGGTGGGATTCTTCACGGACTCGTTCGAGCCATTGCCGGCGATGCGGATCGAGGCGATAGGTTACGGCAGCGGCACGCGGGAGACGCAACGGCCCAACGTGATCCGTTTCCTCCTGGGCGAGCGCGCCAGCGGCGACGGCGGCGCCGAAGAAGTGGAGCACATGGTGCAGCTGGAGACGAACATAGACGACAGCACCCCCGAGCTGCTCGCTTCGATGGTCGAAGAGATGATGGCCCAGGGGGCCAACGACGCCTGGCTCACGCCGGTCATAATGAAGAAGGGACGGCCCGGGGTGCAGGTATCCGTCCTCTGCCCGCGCGGCGCCCTCGACCGCTTCATGGACCTGTTCTTCAGTCAGTCTTCTACCTTCGGCGTCAGGGTGCGCGAGGTGGAGCGCCACTGTCTCGAACGCCGCCTGGACACTGTCGGGACCGACTACGGGTTCATCAGGGTGAAGAAGGGCCTGCGCCGCGGCAGGGTCGTCACTGCCGCGCCGGAGTACGAGGATTGCCGCCGGGCAGCCCGGGAGCATGGGGTGCCGCTCAAAGTGGTATACGAGGCCGCGCTGGTGGCCGCTGTCCGTCCGCACCACTGAGGAATGATGCCTGCCTGATGGCCGCCGGGCTGCCAGGAGGGGCCGGGCTCCCGCGGGCGCGTTCATGCCATCCATCACGAATTCTTATGGTCGAAGCCGTATCAATCGTTTCGATTGGCTCCCGCCCTGCCCGTGTTGACGGCAACTATCCAAATGAATATAATGCGGTTTCCTAGCTTGTTCAATAATTCACAAACTCGAAGTGGAAAGGAGCACCTTGGCATCTGAAACCAAAACACCGCCTGATATCGACATAGCGCAGGCAGCGGAGATGAAGCACATCACCGAGATCGCGGCGGCAGCCGGGATCCAGGAGGACGAGCTCGAGCTGTACGGCAACTACAAGGCCAAGATCGACTACATGAAGATACTCGAACGCCTCAAGGACGAGCCGGACGGCAAGCTCATCGACGTCACCGCCATCACGCCGACCCCCTGGGGCGAGGGCAAGACCGTCACCTCGCTGGGCCTGGCCCAGGCGCTCAAGAAGATCGGCAAGAACGTCATCCTCTGCATCCGCGAACCGTCCCTGGGTCCCGTGTTCGGCATCAAGGGCGGGGCGGCCGGCGGCGGCTACGCCCAGGCGATACCCATGGAGGACCTGAACCTGCACTTCACCGGCGACATCCACGCCGTGAGCGCCGCCAACAATTTGCTGGCTGCCATGATCGACACCGAGCTGATGCAGGGCCGCAACAGGCTCAACATCAACCCGCTGACGGTGAGCTGGCGCCGCGTCATCGACATGAACGACCGTGCCATGCGCCACATCGTCTGCGGGCTGGGCGGCTACCTCAACGGTTCGCCGCGCGAGACCGGCTTCGATATCGCCGTGGCTTCCGAGGTGATGGCCATCCTGGCGCTGGCCACCGACCTCAAGGACCTGCGCGAGCGCATGGGCCGCATCGTCTTCGCCTACGACAACGACGGCAACCCGCTCACCGCCGAGGATATCGGCGCCGCCGGGGCCATGACCGTCCTAATGAAGGACGCCTTGAAGCCCAACCTGATCCAGACGCTGGAGCACGGCCCGGTCTTCATGCACGCCGGCCCCTTCGCCAACATCGCCCACGGCAACAACTCGGTGCTGGCCACCAAGGTCGCCCTCAAGCTGGCGGACTACGTCGTCACGGAGTCCGGCTTCGGCGCCGACCTGGGCGCGGAGAAGTTCATGAACATCACCTGCCGCGCCGGCGGTTTCGCCGCCAGCGCCGTGAACATCACCTGCACCATCCGGGCGCTGAAGATGCACGGCTACGGCCGCACCTGCACCCGCGAGGAGCTCGAGGTGGAGAACCTGGAGATGCTGGAGGAAGGCTGCCAGAACCTCGCCAAGCAGATCGAGAACATGAAGCACTTCGGCATCCCCGTGGTGGTGACGGTGAACCGCTTCGCCAGCGACACCGATGCCGAGGTGGAGCTGGTGCAGAAGAAGGCAGTGGAGTTCGGGGCCGAGGCCTGCAACCCCATCACCGTCCACCGCGACGGCGGCGACGGCGCCATCGAGGCGGCCAACGCCGTGGTGGAGGCCTGCGACCGGCCGAGCGACTTCCAGTTCCTCTATCCGGATGAAGCCTCCATCAAGGAGAAGATCGAGACCATCGCCATGAAGATGTACGGCGCTGACGGCGTCGACTACATGCCTGAGGCGGAGCAGAAGATCGAGGCCTTCACCAGGGCGGGCTACGACAAGCTGCCCATCTGCATGGCCAAGACCCACCTGTCGCTCTCGCATGACCCGACGCTCAAGAACCGTCCGAGCGGTTTCCGGGTGCCGATCCGCGACATCCGCCCCTCCATCGGCGCGGGCTTCCTCTACCCGCTGCTGGGCACCATGAGCACCATGCCCGGCCTGCCGGAGCGCCCGGCTGCCGTGGACGTCGACATCGACGTCGAGACCGGGAGGATCAAGGGGCTGTTCTAGCGAAGGCCGAATGTATGCGCAAAACCAAAGGGGGACACGGGAGCCCGTGTCCCCCTTTTTCCATGCTCGCTGCCTTAGTCATCTGGTTATCCAGAAGGGGGTTTTACAGCGGCAGGTTTGAAGTCGGAACTGCAAGACAATAACATGGCGTCAACCTGTTCTGACGAAGGAGGCTTCGATGAGAATGAAGCATGTATCTTTACTGACAGTCGTTTTCCTGGTGGCCGCTGCTGTCGCCGCCGGAACGGTCAGCGCATGCCTGCTTGCGAATCTGACGCTGACCCCCAACAGCGGTCCTGCCGGCACAATGGTGACAGCTGAAAGCACCGGCGGTACCCCTGACACAGCCTACAATCTTTACTGGGATGGGGCCTTGATCGCTTCCGGAACAAGCGATTCAGGAGGCAATGGCACCGCTTCCTTCATGGTGCCCGCGGACGCGTCGGTGGGCGGACACCTGGTCGAGTACGAGGAGGGCCAGACAGTGATGTGTTCGGCAGGATTCACCGTGACGGCTGCCACGGCGGACACGGGCGTCCAGCCGGACGCTTACGTCTCTGTATCGAGCCTGCCGGCTACCGGGCTGGTGCTGCTGGTACCTGCCGCTGGCCTGGCTCTTGCCGGTGCGGGCCTGTGGTACCGGCGCAGGCGCGATCGATAGCGCAACCGTGATCAGTCAGCGGTGTGGCTGTAACAACGCCTGTCTTAAGGGCAGTGCCCTCTGAATCCTTCATCGATGGCAGTATTCTAAAACGCTGATGCCAACTCCGATATAATGACCGCATGAACGGATCCAGTACACATACAGTCACTTTCCAGCCCGGCGACATCGTCTGTGAGGGCGTGCCCCACGGCGCCAACCTGCTGCGCGTCGCCCTGCTGGAGGGAGTGCACATCAACGCCTCCTGCGGCGGTACCGGCGGCTGCGGCAAGTGCAGGGTACGCATCGTCGAGGGCAAGTACGAGGGAGGCAAGTCGGCCAAACTCTCGGACGAGGACTACGAGGCGGACCTGAGGCTCGCCTGCCGGGTCACCATCCTCGGCGACCTGGAGGTGCAGATTCCGGAAGAGTCGCGCATGGGCGACGCCGTGGCGCTGACCCACGAACGGCGCCCCGGTCCGGGGCGGGTGCTCACCGCCCAGGACCTGGAGCAGCTGGTGGAGGGCTGGAGCGTCGACCCGGTGGTCAAGAAATACGCCTTGAAGCTCGATGAGCCCGACGCCGCCAACAACATCAACGACCTCGACCGTCTGAAGCTGGCCCTCAAGGCCCAGCACGGCATCGGGGACGTCTCGGTGGATTTCCATGCGATCCGCGACCTGCCGACGGCGCTCCGCTATCAGGACTGGTCGGTGACGGTGACCGTGGTTGAGACCGCCCGCGGCCCCAAGGTCATCCAGGTTTCCCCGGGCGACCTGACCTCCCAGGACTACTCCATAGTGCTCGACATCGGGACTACGAGCATCTACGCGCAGCTCTTGGACCTGAACCGGGGGGAGACCGTCGCCCAGGCGTCGGACTACAACGGCCAGATAAGTTTCGGTGACGACGTCATCACCCGTATCGTCCGCTCCCAGAAGCCCGGGGGGCGCAAGGAGCTGCAGCAGGCGGTGGTGACCACCATCAGCGGCGTCATCGAGAAGGTGCTGGAGAAGAGCGGCATCGACCGTTGCCAGGTATCCCACATGGTCGCCGCCGGCAACACCACCATGACCCATCTGCTGCTGGGGGTGGACCCGAAGGAGATCAGGATAGCTCCGTACGTCCCGGCAGCCGCTTTCCTGCCGCCGGTGCGGGCCGCCGACCTGGGCATCGACGTCTGCGACCATGTTCATCTCTATACTTTTCCCTGCGTTTCGAGTTATGTCGGGGGCGACATCGTCAGCGGCATCATCGGCTCGGGCATCTTCCAGACCGACAAGGTGACCCTCTACGTCGACATCGGCACCAACGGCGAGGCGGTGGTGGGGAACCGGGAATGGCTGGTGGCGACCTCCTGCTCGGCGGGCCCCGCCTTCGAGGGCGGCGGCATCAAGCACGGCATGCGAGCGACCCGGGGCGCCATCGAGGCGGTGCAGGTGGACCCGGCCACGGGTGAGCCCAACATCCTCACCATCGGCGGCAAGAAGCCGCTGGGCATCTGCGGCTCCGGCATCATCGACGCCGTCGCCGAGCTGCTGGAGGCGGGCTACCTGGAGCAGAACGGCAAGTTCAACCGCGACCGGGCGGGGGAGTGGCTCAGGGAGGACGAGGACGGCCTCTGGGAATACGTGCTGGTCAAGGAGGAGTTCACCGCCAGCGGCATCCAGGACATCGTCATCACTGAGCCGGACGTGGACAACCTGATGCGGGCCAAGGGCGCCATCTTCGCCGGCATCACCACGCTGCTCAACAGCGTCGGCATGGACCTGGAAGCGGTGGAGCAGATCTATATCGCCGGCGGTTTCGGCAAGTACCTGCAGATCGACCGGGCCGCGGCCATCGGCCTCTTCCCGGAGATGGACCCGGAGAAGTTCACTTTCGTCGGCAACGGCTCGCTGCTGGGGGCGCGGCTGGTGTCCTTCTCCAAGGACATGCTGGAGGCGGGCGAAGAGGCGGCCAGGATGATGACCAACGTCGAGCTGTCCGACAACCAGTTCTTCATGGATGAGTACATGGCATCGCTCTTCTTCCCCCACACGGACATGAAGTGGTTCCCGCGCATGGCGGAGATACTGGGGAAGATGGAGCATTAGCAGTATTGTCACTCTGGGGAGCCGCGGGCGACAAAGGGTCCGGTTGACCGAAAGCAGGAATCCTTCGCTTCGCTCGGGGACAATCAGACAGGAGGGAAGAACTCATGGCGACGGTGGCTGTGGCAGGCAAGGGGGGGACGGGGAAGACGACGATAGCTTCCCTGGCGGTCAGGTATCTCATCAGCAAGGGCGAGACGCCGGTGCTGGTGGTGGACGCCGACCCGAACGCCAACATGGGCCAGACCCTGGGCATCCCGGTGCCCATAACCGTGGGCGCCGCCCGCGAACAGGGCTTCGCCGGCGACCGCGACATCCCCGGCGGCATGACCAAGGACCAGTATGTCGAGTACAAGATGCAGGAGGCGCTGGCCGAGGGCGACGGCTTCGACCTGCTCACCATGGGCCGGCCCGAGGGCGCAGGCTGCTACTGTTTTGCCAACAACATCATCCGCCGCTACATGGACGAGCTGGCGGGCGATTACCCCCATGTGATCATGGATAACGAGGCGGGACTGGAGCATCTCTCGCGGCGCACCACCCGCAGGACCGACGTGCTGCTGGTGGTATCCGACGCGGGCGTGCGCGGGCTGGGGGCCGCCCGCAATGTCCTCGACCTGGCCGCGGAGATGAAGGTGGACGTCGGCGAGTACATGTTCGTGCTCAACCGCGCCACCCCCGAAGCAGCCGCAGCGCTCATGCCGGAGATCGAGCGGCTGGAGCTGCCGCTGGTGGCAACCGTCCCCGAGGACGCCGGCCTCTTCGACGCAGAGGTCGCCGGCAGATCGCTGATCGGGATGCCGGAAGGCTCTCCCGCTGTTGACGGCACCACACCCCTTTTTGATAAGATTTTCGCTGCGCAAACCTAGGGGGGACGTTGTTTCCTAAGTTTCCTAAGGCACGTGCAATCTCATAGGGACGTTGTTTCCTGAGTTTCCTATCAGCAGGAATGCATCAATCTCAGCTGAAAATGTGTGTCCAGATTATTGCAAGCTGCTTTGTGGATCATTTTAGGAAACATAGGAAACAACGTCCCCTAGTGTTAACCGGATGGGAAAGGAATGAATCATGGCAGCAGAGGTAATCGATGGCAAGCAGATATCCGCGGACATCCGCGCCGAGGTAGCCGAGGAGACGAAGAAGCTGATCGCCGGGAAGGGCGTGACACCGGGGCTGGCGGTGGTGCTGGTGGGCGAGGACCCGGCATCCCAGGTCTACGTCAACAACAAGGAGAAGGCCTGCCAGGAGATCGGCTTCAACTCCTTCAAGCACGTGCTGCCCGCCGACACCAGCGAGGACGACCTGATGAAGCTGGTTGATGAGCTCAACGGCCGTGACGACGTCCACGGCATCCTCGTGCAGCTGCCCCTACCGGACCATATCAACGAGGAACGGGTGCTCCTGAACATAGACCCGGACAAGGATGTGGACGGGTTCCACCCCATGAGCGTCGGCAAGCTGGTCGTGGGCGCCGAGACCTTCGTCGCCTGCACCCCCGCCGGCGTCATCGAACTGCTCAAGCGCAGCGGCGCCGAGCTTGAGGGAGCCAACGCCGTGGTCGTCGGCCGCAGCAACATCGTCGGCAAGCCGGCGGCGCTGCTACTGCTCTCCGAGAACTGCACGGTGACCGTCTGCCATTCCCGCACGAAGGACCTGGGCGCCGTGACCCGCGCGGCTGACGTGCTGGTGGTGGCCGTGGGAGTGCCCGAGATGATAAAGGGCGACATGGTCAAGGAGGGGGCGACGGTCATCGACGTGGGCATCCACCGCACCGACGACGGCCTGGTGGGCGACGTTGCCTACGAGGAGGCGGCCGCGAAGGCCCGCGCCATCACGCCGGTGCCCGGAGGCGTCGGTCCCATGACCATCGCCATGCTGATGAGGAACACGCTGGAGGCGGCGCGGCGGAAGGCTTCATAGATCGGCCAAGGAACAACATCTGATGCCTACCCCGGGAGCTGATGCCGGGACGCCGTTTGTGAGAATGCGCTTTCATTCCAGGGACGGCAGACGTATGATGCGTTTGTGCTCAAGTAGAGCCGATATCATGCATCTTGAAAGAGGAGGGAGAGATGGCTGAAAGCGGTTGGCTTAGAGTGGGATGGACGACCCTTTCGTTGCTGCTGTCCGCCGTCATCGGGCTGGTCCTTCCGGCAGCGGCTTTTGCCCAGACGCCGCCGCCCGGAGAATGCAACGGCGAGATGTCGCTCCACGGCACCTACACGCTCACGCCTGACTCCGGCCCGGCTGGCAGTACCGTGGCATTGAACGGCTCATTCCCCTTGTTCACCGGCATCCAGGATGCCACTCAGATCATGGGGCCGCCGCTGGAGGCCTGGTGGTTCACGGGGCCGGGCGACGCCACTTTCCTGGGCGAGCTGCCCACCGACTTCAATGAGGTGGACACGGCCTATGTCAGCGGCAACATCACGATACCGGCAGGCGCGGCCCCGGGCCCCCATAACGTGGCGCTGGACATCGCCGGCGGCACCGACCCCGATTGCGTAGTCTTCACCGTGACCGAGCCGGTTCAGGCGGATGCATATCCTCAGACTGGTGCGAACCGGCTGCCCGATACAGGATACGCCCCATTATTGCCGCTGGCGGGAGCAGCCGCGGCGGGTGCGTTGCTGACGGCCTGGAGGCGTCGTTCGTAGGACCTTCATGCCGGCCCGCTCCGTCATCGCCGGTTAACGCTTCAGGTAAGAGACTACTTCCTCGCCCGGGTTGGCCAGGCCCGCGATCTTCCAGGCTGACAGCGGGTCGATGAACTCCTCGTTGACGCACTCCTGGGGCTGGTGCACGTTCTTGCAGACGGCATTGAGGATAGGGAATGAATGGTAGTTCTTGTAGTACGAGCGCATGAAATTGATGACATCCATCATGTCGCCGGTGAGCTCCCCGACCCCTTCATTCTCGGAAATGGCCCGGGCCACGTCCTCGTTCCAGTTTTCCGGTTCTGCAAGATATCCGTCATCGTCGATGGCTACACTTACACCCTGGTATTCGATCACTGCCATGGTATCCTCCTGTCCTGACTCTCTTTCCGACGCTCTCTACTTGCCGGCGATCTCGTTTTCCAGGTCGCGAATGTACTGCTCCACGAGCACACCCAGGTAGATGCACTGGGTTCCGTCCATGCAGGCATCCGCGTCCTTCCTGTCGAGGAAGGCATAACGGGTGTGTCCGCTCTTCTCAAAATTTATCACCCAGGCGTCCCGCTCCTCGTCGAATGACAGGCTCAGGTGGATACCGCTCGCGGAGATCTCCGGGTACATCTCCATCAGCTTGTCCTCGAGAGCGACCAGTGTATAACCCATCTTCAACCTCCTGTTCGTCTTGCCGGCAGAGCGCCGGCCGGATATGCTTCATACATCCCCCCAAAGCGCGAATATTAAGCATTTACCGGGCCTGGGCGAGGGTGGCGGAAAAAGAAGACATGACTAATCCGGTTTGCTTATTGACGCTGGCCGTAAAAGGGTGGTATGATGCATCCTTATTAAGAGCTTGTGAAAAAATGTACAGGTTGCGGAAACCTGTACTGGCGGGAATGTTGGCATGACCGGTATGGAGCTCGCCAGGGCCGATCCGGTCAGTCGCTCTTGATAAGGGAATTTCGGAAGTCAAATCCCAAAGCGAAGGAGAGGGTAGTCTTGTCATTCACAGCCCCGATAGAGAAGACAAAAGGACAGATCCGCGAAGTCGAGATCGGAAGCAGCAGCAAGGTGGGGGGAGAGTCCACCTTCCCGTTCCACCTCTGGGAGGGGGAAATGCCCAACTCCCCGATGGTCGCCATGGAGGTCTACGACGAGCCCCAGCCGGAATGGCCCGAGGCGGTGCGCAAGGTATACGAAGATGTGATGGACGACCCTGTGGCCTGGGCGAAGAAGTGCCAGGATGAGTTCGGCGCCGACGCCATCGTGCTGCAGCTCAGGAGCACCGACCCCAACGGCACAGACGCATCCCCGGAAGCGGCGGCGGAGACCGTGAAAAAGGTGGCTGAGGCTATCTCCATACCGCTCCTGGTCAACGGCACCGGCTCGCCGGACAAGGACGCCGAGGTGCTCAAGAAGGTCGCCGAGGCCATGCCGGATAGGAACATCCCCATCGGCCCTGTCGATGACGCCAACCACCGTCTCATAGGGGCCGCGGCCATGGGTTACAAGAAGCCAGTGGTGGCTTTCACCTCCATGGACGTGAACCTGGCCAAGCAGCTCAACGTGCTGCTCTCCCAGCTGGGCGTCCCCGAGGACAAGATCATCATGGATCCCACTACGGGAGCCCTGGGATACGGACTCGAGTATTGCTATTCTATTATGGAAAGGGACAGGCTGGCTGCGCTTGTGCAGAACGACGGCAAGATGCAGATGCCGATCCTCAACAACCTGGCGCCCGAGACCTGGAAAGCGAAGGAGTCAAGGGTCACCGAAGCAGAAGAACCCACCTACGGCGACGTAGAGACCAGGGGCATCCTCTGGGAGGCTATCACCGCTACCGCGTTGCTGCTGTCCGGCACAGACATCCTGGTAATGCGCCATCCGCAGGCTGTAGAGCTTGTGCGCTCGGCCATCGATGGGCTGCAGGCCCAAGCTAAGGAGAAAATCGCATCATGAGTGAAGAAAAAGCCAAGAAGAAAAAGGACGAGACGCCGCGAGTCCATAGTATCGACCCGGCAGCCGTCGAAGTTCTGAAGAAGGCTGAAGACGAGGGCATCAGCACCGTCTTCTCCCGCGTGGAGGAGATGAAACAGTGCCCCATCGGAGCCGCAGGGTCATGCTGCGCTTACTGCGCCATGGGGCCCTGCCGCCTGGTGGGCAAGGGCGCCGAGGAGAAGACCGGCATCTGCGGCGCGACCCACGGCACCATCGGCGCCCGCTTCATCCTGAGGGCGTGTGCCACGGGCACCTCTGCCCATGCCGACCACGGCCGCGACATAGCCCAGACCCTCAAGGCGGTCTCCGAGGGGCGCGCCACCAGTTATTCGATCCGCGACCCGGAGAAACTGATGAAGGTGGCGGGCTACATGGGCGTTCCCACCGAAGGCAGGGAGATCCTCGAGATCGCCGGGGATGTCGCCGACATCGCGCTGGCGAATTACAACGGGACCGTGGCAGGCGGCGAGTTGACCTATGCCGCCCGCGCGATCGGGAAACGTCAGGAGCTCTGGCGCAAGACGAAGCTGATGCCCCGCGGCATCGACCGCGAGGTCGTGGAGAGCATGCACCGGACCCACGTGGGCGTCGACCAGGACGCCGAGCACCTGCTGGACCAGGCTATGCGCGTGTCTCTCTCCGACGGCTGGGGCGGCGCCATGCTGGCGACCGACCTGTCCGACGTGCTGTTCGGCACGCCTGAGCCGCTCACTTCGAAGGCGAACCTGGGTGTACTGAGGACGGATGAGGTTAATATCATCGTCCACGGCCACGAGCCGACCCTGTCGGAGATGATCGTGGCGGCGTCCCAGGACCCCGAGCTCATCGAATACGCCAGGAGCAAGGGCGCCCAGGGCATCAACCTCGCCGGCATCTGCTGTACCGCCAACGAGGTCCTGATGCGGCACGGCATCTCGCCTGCCGGCAACTTCCTCCACCAGGAGCTGGCTATCATCACCGGCGCCGTGGAGGCGATGGTGGTGGACGTCCAGTGCGTCATGCAGGCGCTGCAGCCGCTGGCCGAGAAGTACCACACGAAACTGATAACCACCTCTCCCAAGGCCAAGATACCCGGAGCGACCCATGTCGAGTTCGACGAGGAGCACGCCCTGGATATCGCCAAGGAGATCGTGAAGATGGCAGTCGACAACTACGAGAAGCGCGGCGAGACGGCCATCCCGGAACATACCGGCGACATGATCGCCGGGTTCTCCCACGAGTATATCGAGTACATGCTGGGCGGCCGCTACCGCGCCTCGTTCCGGCCCTTGAACGACAACATCATCAACGGCAAGATCCAGGGCGCGGTGGCCATCGTCGGCTGCAACAACCCCCGCGTGACCCAGGACGAGGGCATCACCTGGCTCATCAAGGAGCTGATCAAGCGCGACGTGCTGGTGGTAGTCACGGGCTGCGCCGCCCATGCGGCGGGCAAGCATAGCCTGATGATCCCCGAGATGATGGAGAACGCCGGCCCCGGCCTGCGGGAGGTGTGCGAGGCGGTGGGCATGCCGCCGGTGCTGCACCTGGGGAGCTGCGTGGATAATTCGCGCATCCTCACCATCCTCACGCACGTCGTCGAGGAAGGCGGCCTGGGCGAGGACATCTCCGACCTGCCCGCAGCGGCGATCTGCCCCGAGTACTACTGTGACAAGGCCATCGCCATCGGCACTTACGCGGCGGCTTCGGGCGCCTACGTGGTGTTCGGCGTGCGCTCGCCCATCGAGGACTGCTCCGAGGTGACCGAGCTGATGACGACCGGTTGGGAAGAGAAGGTCGGCGGCCAGCTGCTCTGGGAGCCGGAGAAGGAAAAGATACTGGAAAAGGTCTGGAACCGCATCCAGGAGAAGCGGGAAGCGCTCGGCATCAACGAGGAAAAAGAGCGTGTGCTGCTTGACATGGCCGCCAGGCGAGAGTTGTAGGAGGAGACATGAGCAAACTAATCGCAATATCAGTAATCGCCGGGGCCAGGCAATGGGTGAACGAGGCCGAGGAATCACTGCAGCTCGCCATCGACAACTTCGGCCCCGAGCAGGATATCGAGCTGCCCAATACCGGCTACTACCTCCCGGTCATCTACGGCCTCACCGGCATCAAGGTGGAGAAGATCAAGGACATGGAGCAGGTGCTCGACCACGCACGCGAGCTGCTCCCCGGAGATATCAGTGACAGCATCTGGACCCCGTACCTGGGCAACGCCCTCGACGCGGGTGTCGCCACGCTGTTCTCCCAGGAGATCATCGAGTCGCTGAGGTACCTGCATGAGCCGGGCTTCTATACCGGCACCGACACGCCCACCGATGACAACCTCTGGCTGGGCGCGGCGGATGACGTCATCATGCGCGAGCGCGGCGTCGAGTTCGTCGACGGCACGGCTCCCGGCTTCGCCGCCATCACCGGTTCGGCTCCCGATGTGGAGACCGCCGTCAAGCTGGCCCAGGAGCTCAAGGAGAAGATGCTCTACGTCTTCATCGCCGGCAAGAACCAGGTAACCAAGGTGAGCTTCGCCGAGCAGCTGGTGGAAGGCGGCATGGAGCTGGGCTGGAACACCCGCCTGGTGCCCTTCAGCCCCTACGTTTCCGGCCACATCTTCAGCCTCGGCTTCGCCACCAGGGCCGCGCTGGCCTTCGGCGGCGTGCAGCCGGGCGACTACCGGAACGTGCTCAAGTACAACAAGGACCGCGTCTTCGCCTTCGTGCTGGCGCTGGACGAGGTCTCGGACAAGAAATACGCGACGGCCGCCGGCGCCATATCTTACGGCTTCCCGACCATCGCCGACACGCCGATACCGGAGATCCTGCCCACGGGCGTCTGCACTTACGAGCACGTGGTCAGCAGCGTCCCCCATGATGAGATGGTCCAGCGCGCCATCGAGGTGCGCGGCCTCAAGGTGGTCGTCACCGAGGTGCCGGTGCCGGTAGCTTACGGCCCCGCCTTCGAGGGCGAGCGCATCCGCAAGGGCGAGTACTGGGTCGAGATGGCCGGGCCGAAATCGGCCGGTTTCGAGCTTACCGAGATAGCCGACAACGTCGAGGACGGCAAGGTTACCGTGGTCGGCCCCGAGATGGACGAGGTGGAGGCGGAATCCACCATACCCTTCGGCATCCATGTCGAGGTAGCCGGGCGCAAGATGCAGAAGGACTTCGAACCTATCCTCGAGCGCCAGGGCCACTCGTTCTTCAACGAGGCCGAGGGCGTGCTGCACATGGGCCAGCGCGACACCATCTGGTTCCGCATCAGCAAGCGGGCCCACGACGCCGGCCTCACCTTCGAGGACCTGGGCAAGATCATCCACGCCCGCTACCACGGGGAGTTCGGCGAGGTGGTGGACAAGGTGCAGGTGACGATCTACACCAACCAGGAGGACGTCGACCGGCTGATGGAGAAGGCCCGCGAAGCCTATGCCGAGCGCGACGAGCGCCTGGGGAGCCTCACCGACGAGAGCGTCGATACGTTCTACTCCTGCATCCTCTGCCAGAGCTTCGCGCCGACGCACGTCTGCGTCATCACGCCGGAGCGTCCGGGCCTCTGCGGCTCGTACAACTGGCTCGACGGCAAGGCAGCTTACGAGATCAACCCCACCGGCGGCAACCAGCCGGTGCCCAAGGGCGAGACCGTGGACGACGACCGCGGCCAGTGGAGCGGCGTCAACGAGTACGTCAGGGAGCATTCCCAGGGTCAGGTGGAGGCGTTCAACACCTACTCGATGATGGAGAACCCCATGACCTCCTGCGGCTGCTTCGAGGTCATCAGCTGCGTGTTGCCGATGTGCAACGGCATCATGACGGTCAACCGAGAGTACAAGGGCGACACGCCTTCGGGCATGAAGTTCTCGACCCTGGCCGGTTCCGTGGGCGGCGGCGTGCAGAGCCCCGGCTTCCTGGGCCACTCCAAGTTCTACATGGGCTCGCCCAAGTTCATCTCGGCGGACGGCGGCATCAAGCGCCTCGTCTGGATGCCCAAGGAGCTCAAGGAAGAGATGCGCGACCTCCTCACCAAGGCCGGCGAGCGCGTCGGCGACCCCGGGCTGATCGACAAGATCTGCACGGAGGAGGAAGCGGTGGAGGAGTCGGAAGTGCTCGAGTACCTCCAGAAGGTCGGCCACCCGGCCCTGGAGATGGAGTCGCTGTTCTAGGCAGGCGATAACAGCCACCCGGCGGCGTCAGGAGCTGCTGCCGGTGGCTGACTCACATATCAGCCGGCCCGAGCCGGCACCCCAGGGAAGCGGTCCGGCAGGGCCGCTTCCCGGGTGAGATTGCGGCCCGGAGCGATTTGATATTTACTATTAGTCCAGCGTCAAGGTATCCGGTATCTGTTGTCAGACCGAGAAGGGAGTGTAGTTAAGTGGCTCTAAGTGGATTGCAAATATTCAAGCTGCTTCCCAAGACCAACTGCAAGGAGTGCGGCTTTCCTACATGCATGGCCTTTGCCATGCAGCTCGCCGCCGGCAAGGCGGAGCTCGATCAGTGTCCCTACGTGACCGAAGAGGCGAAGGCGGAGCTGGGAGCCGCCTCGGCCCCTCCGATCCGCAAGGTGATCATAGGCGCCGGCGACATGGCGGTGACCGTTGGTGAGGAGACCGTTCTCTACCGGCACGAGAAGCGTTTCGAACACATGCCGGGCCTGGGCGTCCTGATCACGGAGGACATGGACGACGCCACCGTCGACAAGCTGCTCGGCCAGCTGAAGGACATGGAGTTCAATTATGTGGGCCAGAACCTGCGGCCGCGGGTAGCGGCCATCAGGGCTGCAGACCCTGCTAAACTGGCCGCACTGGCAGCCAGGGCGGACTCGGCCGCGGGCGCCGCGCTGGTGCTCATCAATGACGACGCCGGGGCCCTGAAGGCGGCAGCAGAACCGCTCAAGGACAAGAAGCCGCTGCTCTATGCCGCCACGGAGGAAAACTTCGACGCGGTGGCGGCGGTAGCCGGTGAGCTCGGCGTTCCCATGGCCATCAAGGCTGATTCCCTGGAAAAACTGGCAGAGCTGGGGCAGAAGGCGGTGGATGCCGACCTCAAGGAGGTCGTGCTGGACCCGTCCTCGGCGACGCTGGGGGACGTGCTGATGGACCAGACGCTCATCCGCCGCGCGGCGATCAAGCAGACCTTCCGGCCGCTGGGCTTCCCCACGATCGGCTTCCCCTGCGACATGACCGATGACCCCATGCTCGAGGCTGTTTACGCCTCGGTGTTCGTGGCCAAGTACGCCGGCATCGTCATCCTTTCGGACCTCGACCCGGCGCGGGTGCTGCCGCTGTTGTACCTCAGCCAGAACATCTACACCGATCCGCAGAAGCCCATGCAGATGGAGCAGGGCATCTATCCGATCAACGAGCCAACCGAAGACTCGCCGATCCTCGTGACGACGAACTTCTCGCTGACGTATTTCACGGTCTCTTCGGAAGTAGAGGCCAGCAAGGTCCCCGCCTGGCTCTGCATCATGGATGTCGAAGGCCAGTCGGTGCTGACCGCCTGGGCGGCGGGCAAGTTCGTCGCCGACGCCATCGCTCCCTTCCTCAAGAAGAGCGGCATCGATGAGAAGGCGCCGCATAAGAAGGTCATCATCCCGGGTTACGTCGCCCAGATATCCGGCGAGCTCGACGAGGAGCTGGGGGACGGCTGGGAAGTGCAGGTAGGAGTGCGTGAGGCCGCCGACATCCCCAAGTTCCTGCGGCAGTGGAGCGCGAATTAGGGCACCGGCGGCGGTTTGCGGAACCGGACGAGGATCAGCAGGGGTGCGGGCAGCGAGCGCTCCCGTTTGAGCCCTGCTTCAGGAAGCACCCCGGGCAGCCGGCGGCGCAGTCAGCCTGACGCCCGTGGGGCAGGCGTGACGCGGGCCAGGGATACGTCCGGCGTCGCGGGCGCCTCGATCAGCCGCCGGCTCCGGCGATAACAACTCGATTTCAATTGATTATGGCTCAGGACCAGACGATAACCAGGCATTTCTTCCGTCCCGGCACGGGTGATGACGGGCTGCGCCCGCCCTGCGAGGTAGCCTGCCCGATCCACACCGATGCCCAGCGCTATATCCAGCTCGTCGCGGCGGGGAGGTATGCCGACGCCCTGGAGGTGATCCGGGATACCAACGCCCTGCCCCAGTCCATCGGGCGCATCTGCGCGCACCCCTGCGAGGATGCCTGCAGGCGCGGCCAGGTGGATGAACCGATAGCCATCTGCAACATCAAGCGGGAAGCCAGCGACGGCGCCAAGGCCGAGGGCCGAGGTTACGACCCGCCCCGCCCCCAGTTCGGAGACAGGAAAGTGGCGATCATCGGTTCCGGACCTTCGGGTCTGGCGGCCGCCCATGACCTCGCCCTGATGGGGATCAGGCCGGTGGTCTACGAGCGTCAGCCGGAGGCTGGCGGCTTCCTGAGGACGGGAATCCTCAACTACCGGCTGCCCAAGGATATCCTGGACGAGGACATCGCATACATAACCGGCATGGGTGTGGAGATCAGGACCGGCGTCGCCATCGGGGAGGACGTCGGTTTCGACGAGCTGGCTGCTGAGCATGACGCGGTGCTCATAGCCGTGGGGCTCTCCGAGAGCCGATCGCTCCCCGTCGCGGGGGTCGACAACAGGGGCGTCCTGCTGGCTGTGCCCTTCCTCGAGGCGGTCAACGCCGGCAGGGAGGTCCCGGAGCTGGGCAAGGAGATCATCGTCATCGGCGGCGGCAACGTCGCTATCGACGTGGCTCGTTCTGCCAGGCGCGTTTCCGGCGGCGACGTGACCATGGTCTGCCTCGAGGCAGACCACGAGATGCCTGCCCACGACTGGGAGGTCAGGGACGCAGTTGCAGAAGGAGTGAAGATAGTCTGCAGCCAGGGCCCTAACGCCATAGTCGGCGACGGACAGGTAGAGGGGCTGGAGATGAAAAGGTGCGAGTCGGTCTTCGACGAGCAGGGCCGCTTCGCGCCGACCTTCTGCGAGACAGAGCTTTCAACGCTGCCCGGCGACACCGTGATCATCTCCATCGGCCAGATGTCCGACATGTCTTTCCTGGGTGGTTCCGGGCCGGAGCTGGACGGGCGGGGCATACTCGTGTTCGACCGGGAGCAGTGCGCTACGACCCGGCGGGGTGTGTTCGCCAGCGGTGAGGTCGTCACCGGCCCGGGGGCCGCGGTGAGCGCCATGGCCAGCGGCAAGCGGGCCGCCATCGCCATCGGCAAGTTTCTGGGCGTGGACGTGGATTTTCCCGCCGAGCCACGCGCTGTCAACGAATTGCCCGGTTACGTGGCCGGCATGATAAACAAGGGCGCCCGGCGCTCCGTGCCGGCGCGGCCTGAGGACGAGCGCGTCAGGGACTTCGGCGAGGTGGAGCTGGGGCTGGGCGAGGTGGACGGCCGCTGCGAGGCTTCGCGCTGCCTGCTCTGCGCCGCGGGCGCGCGCTATTCGGAGACCAGATGCATCTCCTGCCTCACCTGCGTGCGAGTCTGCCCCTACGCGGCGCCGGAGGCTGACGGGAACGGTCTCCTGAAGATCGATCCCGACAAGTGCCAGGCGTGCGGCATCTGTTTCACCCAGTGTCCGGCCAAGGCGATCGACCTGGCTGTGCTTTCAGAGGACGACATCCGCGCTGCCGTAGACGCGGCGCTGGAGGGTAGCGGGGAAGTGGAGTTCGGTTGCTGGTATCCCCAGACGAGGGTCGCGGCTGAAGCCGGCGCAGTGATGCTGCCCTGCACCGCGCGCCTGAGCCTCGGCCTGGTGCTCTACGCCTTCGAGGCCGGCGCCGGGCGGGTACACGTGGCCGTCTGCAGCGAGGACGACAACGGCCGCTTCGTCACGGGGCATCGTCAGACCAGGGCGGTGGTCGAAGAGGGCCGCAGGGCATTGCAGGAGATCGGCCTGGACCCCGAGGCCCTGGTGTTGACCCTGGTCAAGGAGAAGAAATGCCTGAAACCGCAGCAATGAGGCGGCAACGATGATAACCGCTGAACGAAAACCTTTTGAACAGATAAGGGCGGTCACCGACCAGTTCGGGAAAGTGCTGGTGGTGGGCTGCAACACCTGTGTAGCCGTCTGCCTGACCGGCGGTGAGAAGGAAGCCGAGGTGCTGGCGTCCCAGCTCAGGATCGCCCGCGGTCAGGACGGCATCGCTGGCAGCGTCGAGACCGTGACGGTGCTGCGCCAGTGCGAGAACGAGTATCTCGATGCCATCAGCGAGCAGGTGAAGGCTGCCGACCTGGTGCTCTCCACCGCCTGTAGCATCGGACCACAGGGCATCGCCGAGCGCTTCCCTGGCGTGCGGGTGGCCCCGGCGATGAACACCAACATGATGGCGGTGGTCAAGGGGCACCACCACTGGGCTGAGTACTGTGTCGCCTGCGGTGATTGCGGCATCTTCAACACCGGCGGGATCTGCCCCATCGCCCGCTGCGCCAAGACGCTCATCAACGGGCCCTGCGGCGGCTCCCAGGGCGGCAGGTGCGAGATCTCCCCGGACGTCGAGTGCGTCTGGCAGCTCATCCATGACCAGCTGGTCTCCCTGGGGCTCGAGGAGAACCTCCGCAAGATCAGCGGCCCCAAGAAGTGGTCCAGCGCCAATACCGGTGGGCCCCGGTCGATGAAGAAGGAAGGGTTCAAGCCATGAAGTCGGGCTCGATACTGGAAAAAACCCTGGAATCCGGGGCTTTCGCAGTGACTGGAGAGCTGGGGCCGCCCAAGGGCGCGGACGCCGGCGTCATCACCAGGAAGGCCAACATCCTCAAGGGGCATGTGGACGCGGTCAACATCACCGACAACCAGACCGCCATCTCCCGCATGGCCAGTATGGCGGCAGCGAAGATCGCCCTGGATGAGGGCCTGGAGCCGATCATGCAGATGACCTGCCGCGACCGCAACCGCCTGGCGATGCAGGCCGACATCCTCGGGGCCGCGGCCCTGGGCATCAGGAACCTGCTCTGCCTGACAGGCGACCATCAGAGCTTCGGCAACCATCCGGACGCCATGGGGGTCTTCGACCTTGACTCCGTGACGCTGATCAGGATGGTGAAGGACATGCGCGACGTGCCCGCCTTCCAGTGCGGCGAGGAGATAACGAAAGCGCCGGAGCTCTACATCGGCGCTGCCGCCAACCCTTACGCCGACCCGTTCCCGTTCCGCGCCATCCGCCTGGCCAAGAAGGTCGACGCCGGCATCGACTTCTGCCAGACGCAGATAATCTTCAACGTGGACAAGTTCGACCAGTTCATGGCCCAGTGCCGCGAGCTGGGGGTGACCGAGCGCTGCCGGATACTCGCCGGGGTCGCGCCGCTCAAGAGCGCCGGCATGGCGAAATACATGAAGAACCGCGTGGCTGGCATGGACGTGCCCGAGGAGGTCATCAGCCGCATGGAGGGGGCGGCGGACGCCCAGGACGAGGGGATCCAGGTCTGTGTCGACGTGATAGACCGGGTCCGGGAGATAGAGGGCGTCGCCGGGGTGCACATCATGGCTGTCGAGTGGGAAGAGGCGGTGCCCGAGATCGTCAGCCGCGCCGGCCTCAGGCCTGGATCGGCACGGTCTTGAGGGAGGCGCCGCCGGTTTTAAGTTTTGGCCCTGTCCGGATAAAATAGATGAGTTTGGATCAGGTCCTGGCCCTGGACTCCAGGAAAGTGACAGTTCTTTTCGCAGAACCCAAGCCGGAGAGCCCGCGCGGGCCCGGCAGACCGTAAATCGTATCTACAGGAGGCTGGATGAAGGCGATAGCAGAGAACATCAACGTGATGTCGAAGAGCATAGGCGCGGCCATGGCCGAACGCAACGCCGAACCGATACAGCAGCTTGCCCAGGAGTGCACCGAGGCCGGCGCTGACCTGCTGGACATCAACCTCGGCCCGGCGCGCAAGGGCGGCCCGGAGCTCATGGAGTGGGTCGTCAACGCCGTGCAGGAGGCTTCCGACCTCCAGCTCTGCCTTGATACCAGCAACCACGAAGCGATGGAGGCCGGCATCAAGGCCTGCAAGAAGCCACCGCTCCTCAACTCCTTCAGCGCCCAGCCGGACAAGCTGGAGAACATCCTGCCGCTGGCGGCCAGGTACGACTGCGAGATCATCGGACTGACGATGTCGACGCACATACCCCTCGATGCCGACGAGCGCATCGCCGTGGCCTACGAGATCGTCGCCGCCGCCAACGAGCTGGGCATCACCAACGACCGCATCTGGATCGACCCGATCATCCTGCCCATCGGCGTCGAGGTGGGTCAGGCCCACGCGGTGGCGGTGCAGGAGGTGCTCAGGATGCTGCCCGAGGTCTTCGACCCCAACGTCCAGACGACCTGCGGCCTCTCGAACACCTCCAACGGCGCGCCCGATGAGCTCCGGGGCGTGATCGAACAGGCTTTCGTACCGATGCTGGCCGCCTGCGGCATGACCTCGGCCATAGTCAATGCCAAGGACAAGGAGCTGATGCGCACGATCAGGCTCATCAAGGACTTCAAGAACGAGGCGCTGTACTCGGTTTCAGACGCGGAGCTCAAGTAAGCAGGCTCCCGCAGGGGGCTAGCCCGTACCAGGCAGGAGACATTGGACACTTACGTAACGACAGTTGAAAGGGACGGCGTCGATGACGCTGTCGCGGCGATAATAGCCCGTCATGCGACGCTGCCGCTGGTGGCTGTCCTGCGGGCGCTCATGCAGGAGTACGGTCATTTGAGCGAGGGCGCCCTCAGGGCGCTGGCTGCCGACCGGCTCGTATCCTTGAGCCGCCTGTATTCGCTGGTGTCGTCGTATGACGACCTGAGGCTCGAGCAGCAGTACGAGGAGGCCCTTCCTGCCGGGAAGGCAGCGCCCCTCCCCGAGCAGCTGGAGGAGAGCGCCAGCGGGGCGACGGGACTGTTGCAGGGCGGTCCCATCACCGCCAGGTTCGAGGCGCCCGCCCGCAGTCTCGAAGAATACCGGGCCGCCGGCGGGATGAAAGCCTGGAAGCGGGCGCGGGACCTGGGTTCCAGCAAGCTCTTCTCGGAGATAGTGCTCGGCCCCATCACTCGTCAGCCGGATGCCTGGCAGAGGGTCGCCAGCGCCGGCGGCGATGCCGTCATCGTCGCCAACTGCCATGGCGGCGACCCGCTGGCCCGCCAGGAAGACCTGCTCCTTGAGAGGGACCCCTACTCCATCGTCGAGGGCGTCATGGTGGCCGGCCAGGCCATCAGCGCCAGCCGGGGCTTCATCTACACGAGGCCCCTGCCCGGGCAGGAGGTCGAGCGCCTTCAGGCCATCGTCGCGGAGATGACGGCCCTGGCTGATTCAGGAATAGCCATCGAGGTGATCGCCGGGCCCGCGAGCCTGGTGGCGGCGGAGAGCTCGGTGGTCGTGGCGGTGATCGACGGCCTGCGACCGGTGCCGAACGTGAGCGACTTCTCCGCCAGGGGCATCTGGGGGAGGCCCACCCTGGTGGACACGGGTGAGTGCTTCGCGGCGATCGCTGCGGTCATCGGTGGCGAGGAGGAGGTAAACACGCGCCTCTACCAGTTGACCGGAGCTGTCGAGCGTGCCGGCATCATCGAGGCCGAGGCGTCGTCGAGCGTGCGCGACCTGATGGAGATCGCCGGGGCGCGCCCGGGGGCGGAAGCGCTGGTGGGCGGCCTCTCCGGACGTTTTCTTACCGAGGGCGAGGTCGACCAGGAGATGCTGCACCTGAAGCCGGCGATCGGACCGCGCTGGCGGCTGATCCATGTGCTCGAGGACCCCCGCGACATCTACCCCATGGCGGTGCAGACAGCCGCCTACAACGCCGCCAGCCTGTGCGGCGCCTGTGTGCCCTGCCGCATCGGTTCGGTGCGCATGGCGGAGATGATCCCGGAATACCTGGTGGATTTCGACAAGCTCGAAGAACTGGCGCGCACGCTGGAACTGACAGGCCTCTGCCTGACCGGCCGCGGCGCAGCGGCCATGATATCTTCCGCGCTGAGGTACGTCTCCTGAAACGGGGCGGCCTCTTGAAAGATACCGGCCCGGCGTAACGCGGGCCAGCAGTCACTGGACAACACTACAGACATCGAGGAGGCCATGTACAAGATACTCGAAAAAGAAGACTACTCGGATGACACATACATGCAGGTCATCGAGGCTCCCGCCGTGGCGCAGAGCTGCCAGGCGGGGCAGTTCGTCATCCTCAGGCTGCACGAGGAGGGGGAGCGGATCCCGCTCACCATCGCTGACTTTGACCGCGAGAAGGGCACCATCACCATCGTGGTCCAGGCGGTGGGCAAGACCACCCGCGAGCTGCAGACCTACGGCAAGGGCGACAGCATCGCCAACTTCATCGGCCCCCTGGGTGAGCCCAGCGAGATCGAGAAGGTGGGCACGGTCATCTGCGCCGGCGGCGGCGTGGGCGTGGCGCCGATCTTCCCCATCGCCCGCGAGCTCAAGAACGCCGGCAACAAGGTGATCTCCATCGTGGCGGCGCGCACCGAGAGCCTGCTGCTATGGGAGGACAAGATGCGCGAGGTCAGTGACGAGGTCATCGTCACCACCGACGACGGCACCTGCGGCCGCCAGTGCCTGGTGACCGACCCGCTCAAGGAGATGTGCGAGGCCGGCGGCATCGACCTCGTGTACGCCATCGGACCAGCCATCATGATGAAATTCTGCTGCAAGACGACGGAGCCGTTCGGCGTCAAGACCATCGTCAGCCTCAACTCGATAATGGTGGACGGCACCGGGATGTGCGGCGCCTGCCGCGTCAGCGTCGGCGGCGAGACCAAGTTCGTCTGCGTCGACGGGCCGGAGTTCGACGGCCATGAGGTGGATTTCGACCTGCTGATGTCGCGCCAGCGGCAGTACCTGGAGCAGGAGAAGATCGCGTACGACTATTACTTGGAATGCCGGGGTGATAAAGCATGTCTGACGTAGAGAAAAATGAGGAAAAAACCGAGGGAGGCCTGACGCGCAAGGAGCGCATGAAGATACCGCGCACGCCCATCCCCGAGCAGGACGCCAAAGAGCGGGCGAAGAACTTCGACGAGGTCGCCCTGGGCTACAGCGCCGACCAGGCGCAGATGGAGGCCCAGCGCTGCCTGCAGTGCAAGAACCCCAAGTGCATCGCCGGCTGCCCGGTGGGGATCGACATCCCCGCCTTCATCAAGGCGATCGAAGAGGGCGACCCCGCTGCCGCCATCGCCAAGCTCAAGGAGACCACCAGCTTCCCGGCCGTCTGCGGCCGCGTCTGCCCGCAGGAGGAGCAGTGCGAGCTGGTCTGCATCGTCGGCAAGAAGAACGACCCGGTGGCCATCGGCCGCCTGGAGCGCTACGCCGCCGACTGGGAGGCTGAGCAGGGGACGTCCAGCAAGCCCGAGATAGCTGCCAGCAAGGGCAAGAAGGTCGGCGTCGTCGGCTCCGGGCCCGCGGGCGTCACCTGCGCCGGCGAGCTGGCCAAGATGGGTTACGAGGTCGTCATCTACGAGGCCCTGCACAAGCCGGGCGGCGTGCTGACCTACGGCATCCCCGAGTTCCGCCTGCCCAAGGCGATAGTCTTCCGCGAGTGCGAGTACGTGGAGAGCCTGGGCGTCGAGATCAAGACCGATTACGTCATCGGCAAGACCATGACCGTCAACGACATGCTGGCCAACGGCCATGACGCCGTCTTCATCGCCAACGGCGCCGGCCTGCCGGTGTTCATGAACATCCCCGGAGAAAACCTGAACGGCGTCTTCTCCGCCAACGAGTTCCTGACCCGCGCGAACCTGATGAAGTCCTACAGGTTCCCCGAGTTCGACACTCCCATCAAGGTCGGCAAGAAGGTAGCCGTTGTGGGCGGCGGCAACGTCGCCATGGATGCGGCGCGCACCGCCCTGAGGCTGGGCGCCGACGTGCACCTCATCTACCGCCGTTCCCGAGAGGAGATGCCCGCCCGTGCCGAGGAGATCCACCATGCCGAGGAGGAGGGCATCCAGTTCCACCTGCTCACCAACCCGACGCAGATCATCGGCGACAACGAGGGCTGGGTCGAGGAGATCGAGTGCATCCAGATGGAGCTGGGCGAGCCCGACGATTCCGGGCGGAGGCGTCCGGTGGCGGTGGCCGGCTCCGAGTACCGCATACCCATCGACGTGGTCATCATGTCTATCGGCACCGGTTCGAACCCGATCCTGACCCAGGCTACCCCCGAGCTGGAGCTCAACAAGTGGGGCAACATCGTGGCCGACGAGGAGACCGGCGCCACCAGCATGGAGGGCGTGTTCGCCGGCGGTGACATCGTTACCGGCGCGGCCACGGTCATCCTCGCCATGGGCGCGGGCAAGATCGGCGCGCGCTCGATCGACCGTTACCTGCAGGGGCTGCCGCTCAAGCCGGAGCCGGAAGCCGCTGAAGCGGAAGTGGAAGAGACCACAGCCTGACAATCAAAAGAGAAGGGGCAGATGGAAGCGACAACGAGGAAAAGACTGGAAGCGGTGAACCTTACCATAAACGGTGAGGCGGTGCGCGCGCTGGCCGGCCAGAGCATCATGCAGGCCGCGCTGGACGCCGGGATCCGCATCCCCAACCTGTGCAGCGACGGACGTATCGAGCCGGTGGGCTCCTGCCGCCTCTGCATCGTCGAGATCGACGGCGTCAAGGGGTTCCAGACTTCCTGTTCGACTCCCGTCGCCGAGGGCCAGGTGGTCCAGACGGATACAGAGCCGCTCCGTGACGCCCGCAGGTTGATCCTGGAGCTGATGCTCTCGGACCATAACGCCTACTGCCTGCCGCCCTGCCAGAGCGGCTGCCCCGACAACCTTGACATCCCGGGTTACGTCGGCGCCATCGCCGACGACAACCCGCGGGAGTCCGTGCGCATCATCAAGCAGCGGCTGCCGTTCCCCCGCATCCTGGGCCGGGTCTGCCCACGCCCCTGCGAGGACGTCTGCCGCCGCGGCGAGAACGACCAGCCGATCTCCATCTGTTCCATTAAGCGCTTTGCTGGCGATGCCGCCGCGGAGATGGGCTTCTCCGACCTGCCGTTCCCGCAGGCAGAGCCTACGGGCAAGCGCATCGCGGTGGTCGGTTCCGGCCCGGCCGGGCTCACCGCTGCCTATTACCTTGCGCTCAAGGGGCATGCGGTTACCATACTCGAATCGCTGCCGGAGCCGGGGGGCATGCTGCGCTACGCCATCCCGGCCTTCCGCCTGCCCACCGATGTCCTCAACGAGGAGCTGGAAGAGCTCTGGTCGCTGGGGGTCGAGCTCAAGACCAACACGGCCATGGGCGAGGACTTCGACATCGACGACCTGCTGGAAGAAGGGTATGACGCTGTCTTTTTGGGCCTGGGCGCTCATGGCGACCACCAGATGATGATCCCGGGCGAGGAGCTCGACGGGGTAGTCTCATCGGTGGATTTCCTGCGCCGCGTGCGCGCCGGCGAGAAGGTGGACGTGGGCAAGCGGGTGGTGGTGGTGGGTGGCGGCTTCACGGCCATCGACGCTGCCAGGACCGCGGTGCGCCTGGGCGCTGAAGAATCGACTATCGTCTACCGCCGCGGTCGCGATGAGATGCCGGCCCACGAATCAGAGGTGGAGGAGGCTGAGGCGGAAGGGGTGCGGCTGCAGCTTTTGGCCATCCCTGAGAAGATTGAGGGTTCCGGCGGCAGGGCCACCGGCCTTACCAGCCTGAAGGCCGAGCTGGTCCGGTCGGAGAAGGGCGGCCGGCCGCGGCCGACGGCGATCAAGGGCTCGGAGTTCACCATCGAGGCGGACACCATCATCGTCGCCATCGGACAGAAGCCCAAGCTCTGTTACGAGGAGGAGGGCCGGCGCGTCCTGTTCCTGCCCGAGAGGGAGGGTGTGAGAACGACGAAGTGGGGCACCATCGAGGCTGATCCGGACACGCTGCAGACAGCGCGTCCGCAGGTATTCGCCGGAGGCGACGTAGTTTCCGGCGCGGCGACCGTGATCGAGGCGGTGGCCGCGGGCCGCAAGGCCGCGAGCACCATGGACGCTTACCTGAAGGGAGAGGATGTCGTCCGGGCGGCTGCCAGGCTCCAGGAAGAGCAGCCGGTCTTCCTCGACATCAAGCAGGAGCCGGTGGAGAAGGCTTCGCGCCAGCCCATGCCGGTGCTCTGCATCGAGAACTGTTGTGACGATTTCACCGAGGTCGAGCTGGGGTACGCCCACGACAAGGCGATCCTGGAGTCATCGCGCTGCATGCAGTGCGTCTGCCAGGCTGAGGCTAGTTGCGCCCTCAGAAGCCTGGGCATAGAGTACGGCGTCACCGAGAACCGCTTCGAGGGCCGCATGCACCCGGTGCCGGCGCTCGACGACTCCAACCCGGTCATCTCGCGCCAGTACGAAAAATGCATCGTCTGCGGCGCCTGCGCCAGCATCTGCGACCAGCTTCCTGCCGCCCAGGCGGTGGAACTGTGCGGCACCGGCATGGACACACACGTCGAGGGCGCCTTCAACCGTGGCCTGGAGGAGACTACCTGCGTCTTCTGCGGGCATTGCGTCGACACCTGCCCTACGGGGGCGCTGGACAACAGGATGAGCATGGATCTCAGGACCCTGCCGCTGCGCGCCGGCCCGGAGGGGCCGCAGGAAGTACGCCGGGTGAACACCGTCTGTTGCTACTGCGGCGTCGGCTGCTCCCTGACCCTGCACGTCGCCGACGGCCGGGTGATAGAGGTTTCCGCAGACGATCACAGCGGCACCAACCTGGGCATGCTCTGCGTCAAGGGACGCTACGGTTTCGATTTCATCCATCACCCTGACAGGCTGACGCAGCCGCTCGTCCGCCGCGACGGCGAGCTGGTGCCGGCATCATGGGATGAGGCGCTCAAGGAGGTGAGCGGCGCTCTCCTGCGCATCCGCGAGGAATACGGCTCCGAGGCTCTGGGCACCATGGCTTCCGGCCGCTGCACCAATGAGGACGACTACCTGATGCAGAAGTTCGCGCGGACGGTCTTCGGCAACAACAACGTCGACCATTGCGCCCGATTATGACACGCTCCTTCGGTCGCCGGTCTGGCGGCAGCGTTCGGAAGCGGTGCGATGACCAACTCGGTGGGGGATCTCACCGAGGCTGACGTCATCCTCCTGATAGGCTCCAACACCACGACGGCCCATCCGGTGATCGCCATGCAGCTCAACCAGGCCCTGAGGCGCGGCATGAAGCTGATCGTGGTGGACCCGCGCAGGACTACCCTGGCGCGCAAGGCGGACATCCACCTGCAGATACGCGGCGGCACCGATATCGCCCTGCTCAAGGGGCTGGCGCGCGTGGTCGCCGACGAGAACCTCCAGGATGACGGCTTCATCCGCGACCGTACCGAGGATTACGAGGAGATGCTGGCCGGGCTCGGCGAGATGACGGTGGAGGAGTACGCCGCCACCTGCGGCGTCGACCCCGAGGATCTGGCCGCGGCGGCGCGGCTCTATGCCGGTTCGGATCACGGCGCCATCGCCTACTGTCTCGGGGTAACCCAGCATTCCCACGGTACTGACAACGTACGCTGCATCGCCAACCTGGCCATGATGACAGGACACATCGGCCGCCCCGGCACCGGCGTTAACCCCCTGAGGGGCGCCAACAACGTCCAGGGCTGCTGCGACATGGGCGGCCTGGTGAACGTGCTGCCGGGTTACCAGCCGGTGGAGTCGGACGAGGCCCGCGCCCGCTACGAGGAGGCCTGGGGCGTCGAGCTCAGTCCCGTGGTCGGCAAGACGCTCACCGAGATGATCGACGCCGCCAACGAGGGCAGTCTCAAGGCCATGTACATCATGGGCGAGAACCCGATGATGTCCGACCCCGACGGCAACCACGTCCGCTCTGGACTGGAGAACCTGGAGTTCCTGGTGGCGCAGGACATCTTCCTCACCGAGACGGCCCAGCTGGCCGACGTCGTGCTGCCCGGCGCCACTTTCGCCGAGAAGGACGGCACCTTCACCAATACCGAGAGGCGCGTCCAGCGCGTGCGCCAGGCCATCGAGCCGTTGGGTGAAGCGCGGCCGGACTGGATGATACTGCGCGACGTCGCCAACCTCATGGGGGCACGCTGGGACTACGACAGCCCGAAAGACATCATGGATGAGGTCAACAGCCTGGTGCCCCAGTACGGCGGCGCCAGCTACGAACGCCTGGAGGCATGCGGCCTGCAGTGGCCCTGCCCCGACGCCGACCACCCCGGCACGAGGATCCTCCACATGGAGAACTTCATCTGCGGCAAGGGCAAGATGAAGGATGTCAGCTTCCGCGAAGCGGATGAGCTTCCCGACGAGGAGTACCCCTTCGTCTTCAACACGGGCAGGCACCTGATGCACTTCCACACCGGCAGCATGTCCAGGCGCTCACGCGGCCTCGACGCGCTGGACCCGGAGCCGCTGGTGGACCTCAACCCCGAGGACGCCCGGCGCCTGGGGGTAGCCGAGGGTGAGCTGATCAGGGTCACCAGCAGGCGAGGTGAGATCACGGCCAAGGCGATGCTTACCGTGCGCACCGCTCCCGGGACGGCGTTCCTGCCCTTCCACTACGTCGAGGCGGCCGCCAACCTGCTGACTAATTCGGCTCGGGACCCAGTCTGCAAGATACCTGAATTGAAGGTATGCGCGGTGCGGATAGAGAAAGTCTGATGACAGGTCGCGCACGCGCGCGGCCACGGTCTTGAAAAATGGATACCCGGAGCGAATTGTCCCCAGAAGAGGCAGGTCCGGCAGCGAGGACCGATCTGCTCAGGCGCGCTGCGCTGGCGTTGCTGATGGCTGTGGTGTTCGTGGCCGTCATCTACCCCGAGACCTTCATCACCAGCTTCCCCCTGATCGGCAGCGAATGGACCAGCCCGATGACGCTGCTGATGGCCCCCGTCATCCTGGTGACCGCGGCCATCGTCTGGCGTGAGCGGGGCCGGATCGGTTTCGCTCCCGCGGACGCCCTGCTCTTGCTGTTCTTCGCATATGTCCTGGCCAGGAACGTATCCGGGCTCCCTCTGTTCACGGTCAAGTACGTGGTATATGGCGTCGCCCTCTACTACCTGGCCGCCGCGCTATCCGCGCGGGTTCGCGACCTGCGGCGGATCCTGGTGTTCGTATCGCTCCTGGTCGCAGTGACGGCGGTCTACGGGCTCGCTGAGTACGCGGCGCAGGCAAATTTCCTTTACCGTGACGTGATCTCGGTGATCGTGCCTAAAAACGCCACCCACCGCGTCAGCTCCTTCCTGGCCCATCCGGTGGTGTTCGCCGCCTTCATAGTGCAGGCGCTGCCGTTCACTTTCCTGCTCTGGGTCAGGGGCTGGAACCGCTGGGCCGCCCTGGCGGGCGCCGCCTCTTCGCTCATGGCCGTCGCCTGCCTCTTCCTGACGTCATCCAAGGGGAGCTGGATCACGGCTTTCGCGGCAGGGGTGGTGGTTGCCGTGTATTTCATCAGGACGCGGGGCAAGAAGAGCATGTTCATCATGCTGGCAGTGTTCCTGCTTGCGGCGCTGACCGCCGGCATGTACCTGAGCCGCTCCTCCCTGGACGAGATCTTCCGCACCAGCACCAGCGTCGACGTGCGTGTCGCCAGCTGGGAGGCCGCGGTCAAGGGCATCAAAGAGAACCCGGTTTTCGGGGTCGGCCTCAAGCAGGGGGAAGAGGAGGTCGTCGAGCAGCTCCCTGACTGGTGGAAGAAGCTGACCGGATTCGAGCCGCCGGTGGATAATTATTACCTCAACGTCGTCCTTGAAGAGGGGATCGTCGGCGGCGCCCTCTGGCTGGCGCTGATGGTGATGATCCTTTATGGAGGCTACCGGGCCGTGGGGCTCAACAGGGAAGGGCGCTTCATTTTCGTGGCGGCCTACCTGAGCATCATCGTGCTGGCGCTCAACATGCTCACCTTCGATGCCCTCCTGATAGCCCCCAACCGCGTCCTCTTCTGGGTGGCGGCCGGCATCCTGCGGGCTACATATCCTTACGACGCCCGGACCGGCTGAACCCCGGCAAAGCAGGTAGTGAACGGCAAGGGCGTATTGTTAACTAAGTTAATCATATTGTTGAAAATATTTGATACCTGATGTATAAAGAAAAAGCGCGGTGAGGAGTGAATCAGGCTTGGTTGCAGGGTGGTTTGCGCCCATGCCAGGTCAGCCCCCGTAACTGCTAGCGCCGCGAATGACACTAGATGCCCGTGTCACACCACCAGGGAATTGATTTTGGCGCAGACAGACGACCACATACTTGCTTCGAATGACAGCCGCCGCGAGGACAAATGGAGTTTCCTGCCCTATGAACAGGAGCGGGAGATCCCCCGGCGCGAAGTGCAGATGCTGCGCGCCGTCCATGCGGTAGTAATACCGCTGGTCGACATGGTGACGCTGACGCTGGCCGTGGTGGTCTCATACCTGCTGGTCAAGGACTGGGTCAACAGCGGCCAGCTGGAGGGGCTTTTGGGCAGGAGTCTCGGCGTCATCGACATCAAGGTCCTTTGGATCGGGCTGGCGACCGTCCCCCTCTGGATGCTGGTTTTCGTCTATTACGGCGTCTACAGGCGCGAGACGCGGCGCCTCTCCATCTCCACATTCGACGAGCTGCCGCAGACCATAGGGGCCATTGCCGTGGGAGCCTGGGTGATGTTCTCCTTCCTGGCGCTCATCAGCAAGGGCAGTCCCACCGGGCGCGCCCTCTGGGCTTTCGTCGCCGTCGTCTGGCTCCTGCTCATGATCCTGGTGCCCACCGGCCGCGCGCTGCTCAGGGTAGGGCTGTCATTCTATAACCCCTTCCGCTCCAGCACCCTCGTGGTCGGCGCCGGCGAGGTGGGGCGCAGCCTCATCGGCCGGCTGCAGCGCCACAAGGAATACGGACTACGTGTCGTCGGATTTCTCGACACATCGCCGCCGGGCGAGGGGGAAGATGCGTCGCAGGTGGAGATCCTCGGGCGGCCGTCCGACCTGATGTCCATCGTCGACCGCTTCGGCATCAGCCGGGTGATAATAGCTTTTTCAAGGACGCCCCACCCGCAGATGCTTGATATAATACACCAGTGCCAGGAGATGAAAGTCGACGTCAGCGTCGTGCCGCGTTTCTTCGAGGCGCTTTCGCCGAACGTGGAGATGGAGGATATCGAGGGGCTTCCGGTCATCAGCCTGCCCCGATACGCACGGCACGGGAGGATTCACCGGGCAGCGAAGCGGCTGATCGACCTGCTGGTAGCTTCCCTGGCGACGATCCTGCTCTCCCCCGTGCTGTTGCTGGTGGGGACGCTGATCAAGCTGGACTCACCCGGAACCGTCTTTTTCAAACAGGAAAGGATGGGCAGGGACCGCAAGCGGTTCATGATGTACAAGTTCCGCTCGATGAAGGTCGGAGCTGAAGGCGAGAGGGAACTGCTGGCTGACAGGAACGAGACCACCGGGCCGATCTTCAAGATGAAGGACGATCCCCGGATAACCCGCGTCGGGCGGATCATAAGGCGTTTCAGCATCGACGAGCTGCCGCAGGTGATCAATGTCTTTCGGGGCGAGATGAGCATCGTCGGGCCGCGTCCGCTGCCCGTGCATGAGGCAGAGCAGTGCACCGGCACCGCCGACATGAGGCACATGGTCCAGCCCGGGATAACCGGTCTCTGGCAGGTACTGGGGCGCAGTGACATCCCCTTCGAGGAGATGGTCCAGCTCGACTACCTCTACGTCACCAACTGGACGTTGAGGTGGGATATCAAGATAATACTCAGGACGTTTATCGCGATCGTGCGGAAGCGGGGGGCTTACTGACGGACAGTCGAGCTGAGCCACTGTGACGGCGGTCGAGCGGTGCGGATAACGGGTTTTGGCCCACAGATGAGGCGGTAGGCGAAATTGACTGAGAGCAAAGCAGGCAAGGGCGGGCAGACGGTTGTGATCGGACTCGACGGGACTCCGTGGAGTTTTCTCAGCAAGGAGATGGAAGAAGGCAACCTGCCGCACCTGGCGGGCATCTTCTCGCGGGGCGCGTTCAACCGGATGACGACCGAGATCCCGACGATATCATCCGTGGCCTGGGCCTCCTTCATGACCGGCAGGAACCCGGGCGAGCACGGCATCTACGGCTTCACTGACCGCAAACCTGGGACCTACGACCTTTACTTCCCCAACTACAGCCATCTCAAGAGCGAGCCGCTCTGGGAGACTCTGGGCCGTAAGGGCAAGCGCTGTTGCGTGCTGAATGTGCCCTCCACCTACCCCGCGCGACCGCTCAACGGTGTTCTCGTCTCTGGATTCGTGGCGCCCGACCTGGCGCGCGCGACCTATCCCGTCGAAGCGCTGGAATACCTGGAGAAGAGCGGCTACCGCATCGACGTCGACGCCGCCAAGGGGCGCGAGTCGCTGGACCTCCTGATCGATGATCTCCACGAGACCATGGAAAGGCGGCGGGACGCCATCCTGCATTTCTGGAACCAGGAAGCCTGGGACCTGTTTGTAGCTGTCTTCACCGGCACTGACCGGCTGCACCATTTCATGTGGCGGCATTACGATGAGGGGGACGGCGTATACTCGCGGGAGTTCCTGCATTACTACCGGCGCCTGGATGAGATCATCGGCGAGTTCGCCGCCGGCCTTCCGGAAGAAACCAGCCTCTTCATGCTATCGGACCACGGGTTCTGCTCCATCCGCTCCGAGGTCTACCTCAACTACTTCCTGAGGGAGATGGGCTATTTGTCCCTGAGGGAGGGGCGGGCGGTGACCATCGCCGACATGGATCCGGCCGGTACGCGCGCATACTGCATGGACCCCGGGCGCGTCTACGTTAACCTGCAGGGGCGGGAACCGGGGGGGACGGTGCCCGAGAGCGCGTACGACGCCGTCCTGGACGAGCTGACCGAAGCGCTCCTGGGGATCACCGACCCCGAAACCGGGGAGCGTGTGGTGGCAACGGTGCACCGGCGGGACGAACTCTTCCATGGACCGCTGCTGGAGTCAGCCCCGGACCTGGTGGCCATGCCCGCGCAGGGTTACGACATCAAGGGCGCCATCGGCAGGCCGAAGGGCCTGGACCGCGGCCACCTGACGGGCATGCATACCCACGATGACGCCTTCTGGTACGCCTCTCCGGGAGCGGGAGCGACTGTCAGCCACATCAGGGAAGCGGCTGCCGTCATCGCGGGTCAAGTCTCCTAGAAAAAGAATCATTGCCACAGGAACCGGACATGCGCACACCAGAGACGGCAAGCCCCGTCGAGAAAGCCGCCTTTGCGTGCCTGCTGCTGGCCCTGGCTCTCGCTTTGTTCTATCCGGAGTCGTTCATCCTGCCCCAGCCCGAGATCGCCGGCTTCAGGGTCGTGCCGCTGACTTGGGTGACGCCGATCATCGCCCTGGTCACCGTAGTGAGCCTTTTCATCCGCAGGAAGTCGCTGCGTTTCGCATGGACAGATGCGGCCATGCTGGCTTTCTTCGCGTTCGTGATCGTGCGCACGGCGGTCTCCGGCTTCGAACTGCCTGGCGCTTTCAAGTACTTCATACTGGGCGCCGGGGCCTATTACCTGGCTGCGGTATCGTTGTCGAAGCCGCGGCTGCGCGAGGCGTTCCTCTGGTTTATCGCGGTCATCGTGCTCATCATCGCAGCATATGGTTTTTTGGAGTTCGCGCTGCAGAAGAACCACCTGTTCCATGACCACATCGCCAGGATAGTCGTGGAGAGAGAGGACGGTGTGCACCGCAGCGGCTCCACCCTGGCTCATCCCGTTGTCTACGGGGCGGTCCTGGTGCAGATCATACCGCTGCTGGCGCTGATGTGGCTGCGAGCCGGCAGCCATGCGGGCAGGGTGGCCGGGGGCATCGCTTCGATGGTCTCCATCACCGCGGTGGTGCTCACCTTCTCGAAGGGCAGCTGGATCGCGGTATCGTTTTACGGGGCCGCGCTGCTGCTGACCCTGCTCTACCGCAGGCCGGCTGGCGGGCTGAAGGTGATCATCGCCTCCCTGGCTGTTGCGATCACAGCGCTGGTTGTCTTTTGGAGGCAGATCTACCAGGAGACGCTGGTGCGTTCCGAGGAGAGCGCGCTGGTCAGGCTGGCTACCTGGCAGGGAGCAGTCGAGGCCATCCGCGAGAGGCCCTGGATCGGGTACGGTTTCCGCCAGGGCAGGAAGAAGCTGGAGATGATGGATGTCGGCCAGAAATACTACGAGATGACATCCAGGGCCATACCGGTGGACAATAACTACCTCAGCCTGCTGCTCGACCTGGGTGTAGCCGGATTCATCCTGTGGCTGGCGTTCCTGGGCGCTGTCGCCGCTTCAGCCATCGGCGGCATGCTGTCGGGGAGACATGACGAGTACTGGCTGGCTGCGATCCTGGCGTCCATGGTGGGCCTGGCGGTCACAGCGCTGACTTTCGAGGCCTGGATCTCCTGGCCGACGTTCATGCTGTTCATGGCTTGTGCCGGCACGGTCTCCGCCATTGTCCGTTCAGATCCTCCGGATCGACGGTGAAGATACGGTTTTACGAGCACATCTGCTGCTCAGGCAGGGATATTCCCATGGTCATAAGCTATAATTATTATCAGGCAAGCTGGAATTTCATGCTGCTCACACGCTATGGGAAAGGGGTTACCCGGATTTGGCCAGCAAGGTCGTTGTAATCGGAATCGACGGGGGGACGTTCGATCTGTTCATCCCGTGGATGGAGGCAGGCCATATGCCGGTGCTGGCTGAGCTCGTCCGGCAGGGGGTGCGCTCTGAACTGGCGACCACCTATCCTCCACTGACGTGTCCCGCATGGTGGTCCCTGTCCACGGGCAAGAACCCTGCCCGTTTCGGCTCCTACCATTTCTGGCAGATCGCCCCCGGCAGTTACGAGATCCGGCGGTCGAAGTCTTACGGACCCGGGAAGAACATGGAGTTGTGGAACCTCCTGAACGATGCCGGTTTCCGCTGCGGGATCATCAACAACCCGATAATGTTCCCCCCGGCCAGGATAGATGATTATGCGGTGGCCGGCTGTTTTGCCAGCGTGAAATCCGATTACACCTGGCCCAGGGAGTTCCGGAAGACGCTGGACGAGATCGCCGGCCCTGGCGGCTACGAGCTGGATTCCCTCACGGGGGAGAGCAAGTCAGACGAGGACACGACCAGGGATTGCCTGAGGGTGCTCGAAAAACGCAGAAGGGTGATGACCCATCTTCTGGCTGCCGAAGACCGGCCGGACTTCTTCCTCGGCGTCATCACCGAGTCGGACCGGATGTGCCACCGGCTGCTGAATCGCGTCGGCAAGGGCGGGGAGCTGGCGGAGAGCTCGGAGCGGATGCTGATTGAATTCTTCCGCGCCATGGACTCGGCCATCGGCGACATGGTGGATGCGATCCACGAAGACGACTACCTGATAGTCATGTCGGACCACGGGTTCGGCAGGCGCGACCGCGGCTTCTACATAAACGAGTGGCTGCGGCAGGAAGGGTACCTCGCCGTCCGGACGGGGTCGGTAGCCGGCAGGATCAAGAGCTCTGCGCGGCGCGGCGTGAACTCCGCCCTCAACAGGCTCGGCCTGCGGGACTTCATCAAGGCGAAGGTGCCCAGGAGCATCCTTACCAGGCTGGCGCCCGCGGGGGATGTCGAAGGAGAGGGGAAAGCCATCTACGATTTCATCCAGAACGGGATGGTGGACTGGTCCAGGACCAGGGCCATCGCGCTCCAGGATGGCCTGATCTATTTCAACACCACCGACCGGCCCGAGGGCATCGTGCAGCCGGGCGAGGATTACGAGAGGTTCCGCGAGGAGCTGATCGAGAAGCTCGGCAATCTCACTGACCCGGATACGGGTGAGAGGCTGGCGACGGAAGTCCGGCGCAAGGAGGATATCTACCAGGGGGACTACATGGCAGAGGCGCCGGATGTCTACCTGGCTATCGAGGGCTACAGCATCGCGGCGTTCCCCAATATCCGGACCGACGGCAGGCTGATGGGCGAACTGGCCCTTGCCGGCCACAGGCAGGATGGCATGCTGATAGTGAGAGGACCCAACATCAGGGTCGGCGAGGAGATCGGCAAGGCCAACATAATAGACCTGGCGCCGACTGTCATGCATATCATGGGCGTCCCCGTGCCGGACGACATGGACGGCCGCGTGATCAGGGAGCTGTTCGTACCCGGGACCGGTCTTGCGGAGGCCGATGAAGCCTACCAGGAGGCAAGATATTCTGAAAAGGAAAGCGTCGAAGCGGACGCGGATGAAGACGAAGAGATACGCAAGCGTCTTGAAGAGCTTGGCTACCTGTAATTCCCCACTGACGGCAATCTGCGATTGAAAGCAACGGAAACAATGGATTCTGCCGCGCCCGGAAGCAGCGATAAACTGACCAGCATGGCGACTGGCGCCGGCATCAATTTCGCCGGCACCTTCCTGCGCGCCCTGCTTGGTTTCGGCTTCAGCTTCATGATCTCGCGGGTCTTGACGCTGTCGGACCTCGGCCTTTTCACGCTGGGCTCCACCATCGTGATCGTCCTCTACTATTTTTGCGTCATGGGCACCGACTCAGGATTATGGCGCTATGTATCCGCATACCGCGCGAAGGGCGACATCGCCCGGGCCAACGGCGCCATCGCGGGCGCGTTATATCTTGCCTTGCCATTGAGCCTGGTTATGACCGTGGCGCTCCTGGTTGCGGCCGGCCCGGTCGCCACGGGCATTTTCAAGGAGCCCGACTTCACCGGCGCCCTGCGGGCATTCGCCCTGACTATCCCTTTGCTGGTGGCCGCGCGGATCTTCAACGCGGCCACCCAGGGCTTCCAGCAGATGAGGTATTCAGCCTATCGGGAGATGTCCGAGCAGGGCTTGCGGCTCCTGTTCACGGCGCTGCTGTTCATCGCGGGCTTCAGGCTCGGTGGAGCCCTGGCTGCCAACCTTGCCGCGGTGCTGGTGATAACAGTGATGTCGTTCATGTTCCTGGAGCGCGTAGCCCCCTCTGTGATGCGGAGGCACAACCACGTCTTCGAGCTGAAGACGCTCATGAGCTTCTCCATCCCCATGGGCGCTTCCCTGATCCTGACGCACATGATCCTCTGGAACGATACCATCCTCCTCGGGTATTTCGGGACGTCATCCGACGTCGGACTCTACAGTGTCGCCATCAGGCTCATCGTCGTGGCCGCCATCATGCAGACATCATTCAACACGATGTTCGCGCCCGTCATCTCAGACCTGCATACGCGGGGTCTGCATGAGGACCTCGAAGAGATGTTCAAACGCGTGACGCGCTGGGTCGTGACCCTCAGTTTGCCGATCTTCCTGCCGTTGATGCTGTTCGGCTCGAACGTGCTGCTCATCTTCGGCGAGCGTTTCACCGTGGTATACCTGAGCCTTGCCATATTATCGCTGGGGCAGCTCGTCAACGTCTCCACGGGGCCGGTCGGCGGCATGATCTGCATGTCAGGGCGCCCGCGGCTCGAAACCGCGAACAGCATCCTGGCGTGGCTCTTGAGCGTGGTCCTCTGCATACTGCTGATACCGCGTTTCGGGATAGTGGGAGCCGCCATAGCCAATGCCTCCGCCACGGGACTCGTGAACATCGTGCGGTCGATCGAGGTCAAGGCCATCATGAACGTTCATGCATACAACAAGGAGTATTACAAGCCCTTGCTGGCTGCCGCCGCCGGCGGCGGTCTGTCCCTTGCAGGCATGCATGCCATCGGCCCCGCTGACGGCTTGCTGTCGCTGGCTGTCTGGTTCTCCGTGTTCGCAGCCGTATACGCGTCGGTCATCTTCATGCTAGGCCTCGAGAGGGGAGACAGGGAGATAGCGGCCGCGATGATCTCGAGGATCAGGCGCACGAAGCCGGCGGGGGCGGTATGAGGGCGCACGGGAACCTTTCAAGTCATGTCAACGGTTGGCCGATTAGGAGTCAGTCTCCCAGGCAGTACGCGCAGATCATGTTCGTGAGTGTGGGGTTTTTTGTCATGCAAGTTCATTTATGGTAGGTTATATAGTCGAGTTGGCTCTAAAAGGGGGAGAGAATGAGGTGTATATCGTGAAAAAGAGATTGTTTCTCCAGGTGCTGGCAGTGCTGCTGGTCACGGGTATCGCGGGCTTGATCGCCGCGTACTCGACAAGAAATGCCGAGTCGTCATTCCACGCGACCGCCAAGGTGCTGGTAGACCAGCCCCAGACCATCGGCCCGCCTTCTGGTTCTTCTAACGTGGTTAAGATCCAGGCGATGATGCCTACCTACGCGGAGATAGTCTCCAGCTACACCAACGTACGGCAGGTCGCCGACAGGCTGGGGGCGTATTCGGCAGACGAGATCCAGGGCGCGCTGACGG
>QZKG01000064.1 GCA_003599855.1 Gaiellales bacterium
TGCGCTTGGAGAATAGCAGCGCTGAATCGGCCGCAGTTATCAGGCTGCCGGCGTCGCCGGCGCATTGGGGGAAATCAGCCACGCCGAAGCTGGCGCCGATGTAGGCCCGCGGTAGATTCACGGCGCTGGAGACCTCGTCCTTCATCTGCTCCCGCAGTCGCTCGGCGGCTTCGACCGCCCCATCGCCTGTTATCTCCGGCATTATGATAACGAACTCCTCACCCCCGTAACGCGCGATGTAATCGACCTCGCGAGTCACCCCGGTGAAGAAACGACCAACCGCGCGCAGCACATCATCGCCCTTCTGATGCCCGAACTTGTCATTGACCGACTTGAAATGGTCCAGGTCGATCATGACCAGCGATAAGGGCCTCTGGTAACGTTTGGCGCGCGAGACTTCCTGCTCGAGGGCCTCCTGGAAATGGCCATGGTTGCGGACGCCGGTCAGGGCGTCAGTTATGGCCAGCTCCTCGGTCCGTCGCTGCAGCTCTTCCAGCCTGGCGTACTGCTCCTCCAGCTCCGCCTTGGCTGCTGAGAGCAGGTCCTCTCTCTCCTTCACTGCCCACATCAGGCTGTTGAAATCCTCGTCTATCTCCCTCATGGGGCCGGCTGCGACCGCGCTCTGGTAGACATCACACCTGATGCAGTCCCCCAGCTTCTGGGCGAACTCTCCCTGTACCTCGCCGCGGCAGAAGGTACCGGCCAGAAGCCAGCAGCGCACATGCTCATGACCATACGCCGGACAATCGGTCGATTTGCAGTCCTTGACCTCCCAGCAGGTGGGCACCTCGTCCCCCTGCCTTTCAACGTTCCAGCTCCGCGATGTAATCGAGTCGTGGACCAGCTTGCTGAACTTCTCCTTGGCCGCCTCCAGCTCCTGCTTGCTGGCGGACAGCTTCATGTTCCTCTCGTAGAGGGTAATCTTTACCAGGTAGTAGCAGAACGTGCCCACGGCGAAACCGGCGGCAAGACAGGCGAGCTGGAAATAGATCTTCTGTCCAGACTTCCACGTCACGAAGGGATCCACGACCAGCGGGAAGACCAGCCCCATCACCAGCCCGAAGAGGACCATGACGGAGAAGATCCGCCACATGCTGTTTAAGTATCTCGCCAGTATGCCGGTCATGACCGCCCCAGGATAATCAACTTGCTTCCTTCAGGTTTTCCGCGCTGTCCCCTTGCAGTCGCGCGACGAACAGCTCCACCATCTCCGGGTCGAACTGGGACCCGGCCCCCTTGCGCAGCTCCGCTACCGCCCGCTCCCTGCTCAGTGCCTTGCGGTAGGGACGGTCCGAGCGCATCGCCCGGTATGCGTCGAAGATGCCGACGATCCTGGCCAGGCGAGGTATCCTGTTGCCCTCCAGGCCTTCGGGATAACCCTGCCCATCCCAGCGCTCATGGTGATAAAGGATCGCCAGCACCAGTTCCTGGATCTGGCGCGCCTCACGGAGGATCTCCTGGCCGATCTCCGGATGACGCCTGATCATCTCCACTTCTATCTCGGTAAGTTTGTCGGTCTTGGTCAGCACCTCGGCGGGAACACCGATCTTGCCGATGTCGTGGATGCTGGAAGCCAGGACCAGGAGCTCCGCTTCTTCATCATCCATCCCCAGGTCCCGGGCCATGCCTTGCGCCAGCCTGCCAAGCCTCTCGCGACCGTCAACCCCATACAGGTCGGTGGCATCCACCGCACGGGCCAGGGCGGTGAGCGTAGCGATGCCGGCTCCGTGCAGCCTGTTCTGCAACCGCTGTATGTCGCCGGCTTCCAGTTCCATCCCGGAGAGGTCGCAGAAATACGCAACCCCGTCGCCTACCTTGTTCTTGGCGAAGAACAGCGCGGCGTCGGCCGCCGAGACCAAGCTCTGTGCGTCGCCAGCGCAGTCGGGATAATCAGCAACGCCGATGCTCAGGTTGAGCTCTTCGCCGGCTACGTCCGCACCGGCGGCTGCTTCCCTGAAGCTCTTGACGACCCCCCGGGCGAACTCCGTCGCCTCCTCGCCGCCGACGCCCGCCATCACCACCATGAACTCCTCGTTACCGTAGCGTGCGATGTAATACTCGCTCCCCGCGGCCACCTTCAGGTGATCGGCCAGGCTCTTGAGCACCATATCACCCTGCCGGTACCCATACTTCTCGTTCACCTGCTTGAAATTGTCGAAATCCAGCATCAGCAGCGACAGGACCTTGCCGTACCGCTTCGTTTCAACCAGCTCCCGCTTGAGATGCTCATTGAAATGGGCGTAGTTATAGAGGCCGGTGAGTGAGTCGGTCTCAGCCATCCTGCGCGCCTCGACGTGCAGGGCCTCCAGTTCGTCGTACTTGTCCTTGAGTTCGAGATTGGTAGAAGAGAGCAGCTTTGCTTTCTCATTGATCACCCAGAGGAGATTGTTGAAGCTCTCGTGGATCTGGTCTACCGGATTATCACCGACAGCCAGCTGGTAGACACGGCATTCGCTACAGTTATTCAGCTTCTGCGCGAAAGTCCCCTGGACCTCGCCGCTGCAATAGGTTCCGGCAATGAACCAGCAGCGTATATTCCTTTTGCCGTACACGGGGCATTCCGGAGATGTGCAATCGAGGATCTCCCAGCAGGTCGGTATGCGCTCGTCCCGCAGACCGATTTCCCATCCCTCCCCGGAGACGGCGGCCTTGGCAACCTGGCCCAGGTGGCGTTCGGCGTCTTCCATGCTCCGGGACAACTCGCTCCGCTTTCTTTCAATCCTGTCGAACCTGGCGCCGAGGAAGTACCCCAGGGCGGCGGTGGCGACCGCAGTCGCGGCGAGCACCACGAGTCCACCGGCGGCGCCGATTGACAGGGTCAGGAAGAAGACGAGCGTAGCGAGAGCCACTCCGATGGTCCCGGCGCCTGCAGCATATGAAAATGCCCGGGTTTGATACATATAACCTCCGCCCCTTTTACTTGTCCTACACCGTGGCATCGGTACCGTGATGAAATTACTTGAACCCATGCAAGTTCGGTTTTATGACTTTCCCGCGCGTGCTTATATTATGAATTCCACTCGAATAATCATATTCATCCGTCCGCATTGAAGGGGACCCGCGACTACCTGACGAATATGAATAAGCGATCGGGATAGCTATCGAGGAGCAAGGCCGGGCCCGGCAGCACTGAGCGCCCGGCATCTTGAATATGCGATTGGCAGGTACGAAAAACTGGTCATACTGTACCGCGGCGACGATCCTGTTGATGGGATTGCTGCTGCTGTTCTTCATGACAACGACCACCATCCCCGCCCAGGCTGACCCGTCCCTCAGTGAGAAACAGAGCGAAGTCGACCGCATCAAGGCTGAGATCGCCGGGATCAACCATGCAACCGAGCAGGCGGTCGAGCGGTATAACCAGGCTAATGTGGAACTGGAGCAGACGCGCCGGGACATCGACGCGAACGAAGCAGCCCTCCAGGAAGCAACCAGGCGGCTGGCTGAATCCCAGGAGACGCTCGAGCGCAGGGTCGACCGCATCTACCGCCAGGGATCCACCGGCTTCATCGAAGTATTGTTCAGCACCAGCTCGATCCATGAGTTCATGTCCCAGTACGACATGCTCGGCCGCATCAGCGAACAGGACCGGCGGATAGTCGAGGACGTGTTCGCTCAAAAGGAGGCTGTCGAGGATGCCCGCCTGGAGCTCGAGCAGGCACGCCAGAAGCAGGAAGAGCTGGTCGCGTCCGCGGCGGCTGAAAAGAGCGAGATCGAGGCCAGCATGGCGGCGAAACAGGAGGTTCTCGCCGGCGCCGAAGCTGAAGTGGCGCAGATAATCGCGTCGCAGGAAGAGGAACAGCGGCGGGCGCAGGCGCAGTATTCCAGTGAAGTGGCGTCACAACTGAGCGGCAATGGCAGTCAGCCGGCCCCGCCGGTGGGCCAGCCCCCCGCAGGCGCGCCGCCAGCGACCTCCGGCGGCGCCGTATCCATCGCCATGCAGTACCTGGGTGTGCCGTATGTATGGGGCGGGGAGTCGCCTTCGGGCTTTGACTGTTCCGGCCTGGTGAAGTATGTCTATGGGCAGATGGGGGTCTATCTGCCTCACTCAGCGGCCGCCCAGCATTACGCGGGCACGCCCATCAGCTACTCGCAGCTTGCCCCCGGCGACCTGGTCTTTTTCGGCCGGCCGATCAGCCACGTGGGCATCTACATCGGCGGCGGCAGCATGATCCACGCGCCGTTCGAGGGCGCCGTGGTCTCCATCACAGGGGTCAGCGGCGGCGGCAGTTACTCGGGTGCCTGCAGGATCTAGGCGCGGCCCCCACGCTGCCTTCTTTTTTCTTACACCGTCTCCTGATAACATTTGCCCTTGGTTGCCGGTTCCGGGCCGGCGTCCCTGGCGATAAGATCTACCAAGGCTGGCAAGCATGACCGCAGATGAAAAAATGAAAAGGGCATCGATAGGACTTCTCGGGTACGGGACGGTCGGCAGCAGCGTCTACCGCCTGCTGGATGAGCAGTCGATCGAGATCGCCCAGGCCACGGGCGCCAGCGCAGGGGTCAAGCGCATCCTGGTGCGCGACATCTCGATACCACGCAGCGACGCCCCAGCGGAACTATTCAGCGACGACTTCGACGAGCTGGTCGAGGATGAGGATATCTCCATAATCGTCGAGCTGATCGGCGGCATAGAACCTGCGCTTGAATATGTGACGCGCGCACTGGAGGCAGGCAAGGCCGTCGTGACCGCCAACAAGCAGTTGCTGTCACAGAAGGGCTCCTACCTCTTCGACCTCGCCCGTCGCAATGAGACGATGATCCGTTTCGAGGCCAGCGTAGCCGGCGCGATACCGATCATCAAGGTCATCAGCGAGTCCATGGTCGCCGCCGACTTCACCAGCATTTACGGCATCGTCAATGGCACGACCAACTATATCCTGACGGAGATGATGCGCACCGGCGCCAGGTATGGTGACGCGCTCGCCAGGGCCCAGGAATGGGGTTATGCCGAAGCCGATCCTACCGAGGACATCAGCGGCAAGGACGCCGCCGCCAAGATGGCGATTCTTGCATCGATCGCCTTCCACTCCGAGGTCAGTCTCGACGATGTCGCCTGCGTCGGCATCGAGGACATCAGCGAACTGGACATCGCCTACGCGCGCGATTTCGGCATGACCCTCAAACTGCTGGGCGTCGCCAAGCTCTACGACGGCAGGATCAACGTCAGGGTCTACCCGGCCCTCCTGGACCGGGAACACCCGCTGGCATCCGTCAACGGCGCTTACAACGCCGTCTTCCTCAAGGGGAATTCCATCGACGAGGTCATGCTCTCGGGACCGGGAGCCGGCGGTATCGAGACTGCCTCAGCGGTGGTGGGAGACATAGTTTCGATCATGGCGCGCCCGGTTGCCGGCAGGCTGGACTACCCCCGCACTCACAACGGCCTGGAACTCTTTCCCGACGATGAGGTCGTGTCGACTTTCTACCTGCGGCTCGAAGTAGACGACGAGCCGGGTGTCCTGGCCCAGATCTCCCAGGTTTTCGGCGAACACGAGGTCAGCATCGAGAGCGTGCTGCAAAAAGGCAGGGGCCAGCACGCCGAACTGGTGATGGTCTTCCATCCGGTAGCGGAAAAGAGTTTCGGCGCCGCCCTGAAGGGGATCTCCGGCCTTCCTGTCGTCAAGGGCCGCCCGGCGCCCATACGAGTCGAGCGGGACAGTGAATAGCATTCCGCGGGGAGCAGCGCTCATCGACCGCTTCCGGGAGTTCCTCCCGGTTTCGGACGCTACCCCGGTGATAAGCCTGGGGGAGGGCAGCACACCGCTGATAGCCGCCCCGCGGCTGGGCGAGCGGCTGGGCGTCAACCTGCATCTCAAGCTCGAAGGACTCAACCCCACCGGCAGCTTCAAGGACCGTGGCATGACGATGGCGGTCTCCAAGGGTCTCGAAGAGGGTGCTTCCGCGGTCATCTGCGCTTCAACGGGCAATACCTCGGCGGCGGCCGCAGCCTATGCCAGCCGCGCCGGCATCAAGGCGATCGTCATCATCCCCGAGGGCAAGATAGCAGCAGGCAAGCTGGCCCAGGCCATCGCCCATGGCGCCAGCGTGGTTGCCATTGACGGCAACTTCGACGAAGCCCTGGGCATCGTCCGCGGCATCGTCGAGAACTACCCGGTTCAGCTGGTGAACTCCATCAACCCCTTCCGCCTGGAGGGACAGAAGACCGGGGCATTCGAGGTGGTCGATTCACTGGGGGAGGCGCCGGACTACCTGGCTATCCCTGTCGGCAACGCCGGCAATATCACCGCTTACTGGCGCGGTTTCAACGAGTATCACGACGCGGGCAGATCAGGGAGCCTGCCGAAGATGATCGGTTTCCAGGCCGCTGGCGCTGCTCCCCTGGTGCTGGGACACAGGGTCGAACAACCCGAGACGCTGGCGACTGCCATCCGCATCGGCAACCCCGCCCGGGGGGACGAGGCGCTCGCCGCCGCCCGCGACTCGGACGGTTTCATAGACTCTGTGACCGATGAGGAGATAGTCGCCGCCTACAAGCTGGTAGCGGCCAGCGAGGGCACTTTCTGTGAGCCTGCTTCGGCTGCCAGCATCGCCGGCGTCGTCAAGAAGCGGCAGCAAGGAGTGATCCCCGAGGGGGCGGCCGTCGTATGCGTCCTGACGGGACACGGACTCAAGGATCCCGAGACAGCGATCAGGACAGGTGGAGAGCTCATCCACGCCGAGGCCGACCTGGGCAGCGTCGTGGCGGTCCTTGGCCTGTAAGCAGATGAAATACATCATCCTGATCCCCGACGGCGCCGCTGACCTCCCTCGCGCCGACCTGGGTGGGAAGACCCCCCTGGAGGCCGCCCGGACGCCCAATATGGATATGCTCGCCTCAAAGGGGAGTCTCGGCCTGGTCCGGACTATCCCTGAAGGTTTCTCTCCCGGCAGCGACGTCGCCAACCTCTGCGTGCTGGGTTACGACCCCCACGCCTATTACACAGGCCGCGCGCCGCTGGAGGCCGCGAGCATCGGCATCGATCTCGCAGGCGGGCAGGTGGCGTTCCGCTGCAACCTCGTCAGCGTCGTCAACGGGGTCATGAACGACTTTACTGCGGGTCACATCGGGACCCGCGAGGCAGACCAGCTGATCGGGTCCCTTCAGGGAGCCCTCGGGGATGATGAAACCTCTTTTCACACCGGGCTCAGCTACCGCCATATCACGGTCACCCGGGGGCGGGGACTTGCAGCCGAGTGCACTCCGCCCCATGACATCACCGGCCAGACCATCGCGGACCACCTGCCCCAGGGAGAGGATTCGGACTACGTACGCGATCTGATGGACCGCTCGGTCGCAGTGCTCGCCGGACACCCCGTCAACCAGGCCAGGCTGAAGCAGGGAAAGGCCGCCGCCGACATGATCTGGCTCTGGGGCCAGGGTACGGCACCCAGCATGCCGACCCTTGAGGAAAGCTTCGGCATCACCGGCGCGGTGATAACAGCCGTGGACCTGGTCAAGGGACTGGGAAGCTATGCCGGCCTCGAAGTGGTCGACGTCCCGGGCGCCACCGGGTTCCTGGACACGAATTTCAGGGGCAAGGCTCAATACGCGCTGGAGGCGCTGGAGCGTCACGATTTTGTGTACATCCACGTGGAAGCCCCCGATGAGGCTTCCCATATGGGCGATACCGCCGCCAAGATCAAGGCGCTGGAACAGATCGACGGTGAGCTGCTGAACCCCCTGCTGGCGGGACTCGAAAGCATCGGTGAGTACCGCCTGCTGGTGCTTCCTGACCACGCTACGCCGCTTGAGACGATGACGCACAGCGACTCCCCGGTCCCCTTCATCCTTTACGATACGGCGATGCCCGCCGAAGGCGGCGGCAGCTTCACTGAGGCAGATGCGGCGGCCGCCGGCCTCATGATCGGCAAGGGCTGGGAACTGATGGGACGCTTCCTCTCACAATAAAAAAAGGGCGGGAACATATGCCCTAAGGATATGTCCCCACCCTGCCTCCCCACTTCCGCGACGCCGCCCTGCCGGAACAGGAGACCTGCTCCGCGTGTCGCGGTTGTGAGACTTATGATTTGATACCGTGATTCTGCCTTACGCCTGTTTCTCCTGCATAGAGCCTGCCCCAGGCAATGCTCACCCCCCTTGGGATCAGGCGGAGCCGCTCATGTTTCCATCCGGGCCCCGGTGTCGGCCGAACCAGCCAGCCTTGTGTAAAGGCCCAGAAGACCACTCCTTTCAGGGGCAACCCAAGGGTCTGTCACGGCCAGTCGTCTTTCGATCTCGTCACCGGCGTCACCCTCTGGCACCACGAGGTCGATCGATCCGACATCGAGGTCGATCACTATCCGGTCGCCGTCGCGTAATGCCGCCAGCGGTCCGCCCGCAGCTGCTTCCGGACTGACGTGACCAACGCAAGGCCCCCTGGTGGCCCCCGAGAACCGCCCGTCAGTCACCAGAGCGATGCTCTCCACCAGTTTCTCGTCAGAGGCGATCGCCGCCGTCAGGTAGAACATCTCCGGCATGCCGGAAGCCCGCGGCCCCTCGTATCTCACAACTATGACTTCGCCCGGGCTTATCCCACCCGCGATGACCGCTTCCAGCGCGGGCGCCTGTCCGTCGAAGATCCTCGCCGTCCCCTCGAACCGGCGCATCCCGGGAGCCACAGCGGAGCGCTTTACCACCGCCCCCCTGGGCGCGAGGTTCCCCGCCAGGACACCCAGCGACCCCCGCTCAGCCAATGGCTGATCGACTGATGCGACAACATCACGGACGCCGAGGCCATGCGCGCCCAGCCCCCTTTCGCGGCTGGCCAGGCTCTCCGCCTCGAACAGCTCCAGTTCCTCCCCAAGCATGCGGCCCGTCACGGTCGTGACGTCCAGGTTCAACCTGTCCCTGACCTCCAGCATGACCCGGGGAACGCCGCCGGCGTGCCAGAACAGATCTGCGGTATGTTCGCCGGAAGGCCTCAGGTTGACGATCCAGGGGGTCTCGTCGTTAATCTGCCGGACCTTCTCCCAGGAGAAGTCCAGACCCAGCTCGGCAGCCAGCGCCGGCAGGTGCAGCATGGCGTTGGTCGACCCCCCCACGGCGGCATGGATCACCAGCGCGTTCTCCAGCGACCGCGCATTCACCACGCGCGACACGGTCAAATCCTCTCTAATCAGGCCGACGGCTCTCTCACCCGCAGCTCGGGCGTAACCGTGAAGTGACGGTGACGTGGTCGGGCAGCAGGCTGAGCCAGGGAGAGCCAGCCCGAGCGCTTCGGCCATGACCTGCATGGTGACTGCAGTGCCCAGGAAGTTGCACGCCCCCGCGCATGGCGCCGCGGTCAGGCTGTGGTATCTGTAAACCTCCTCGCTGGCCTCGCCCCTCTGCCAGCGGGCATAAAGCTCTCCCATGCGGTCGACGGACATGTCCCCCGGCCCGGTGTGCATGACACCCCCTGGAGAAAAGATCGCCGGCCTGTCCAGCCGCGCCGCTGCCAGCAGGTGCGCCGGCAGCGCCTTGTCACAGCTGGACACAGCCACCCAGCCATCAAAATGGCCGGAGTGGAAATGCATCTCCGTGGCCATCGCCAGCAGCTCCCTTGAAGCCAGCGAATATGACATCGCGCCCGTGCCCTGGGCTATGCCATCGCACATGTCGGTACAGTGGTACCGGCCCACCGCCAGACCGGCAGCCATAGCGCCCTCGCGGACCACCTCGACTGCCTCAGCCAGATGCACGCTGCCAGGGTGGGAGTCGCCGGAGGAGCTTTCCACCAGCAGCCACGGCTTATCCAGGTCTTCAGGCTGCCAGCCGCAACCTACCCGCAACGGGTCGACCTCGGGCCCCCATCTCATCTTCTGGCTGTGCAGATCCTTGTTCATGCCTCTCCATGACATGATTAACGTCACGACCAAGTATATCGTTGTCGTTACCTTCATTACAGGCCGGACCCGCCCCCCTGGACGAAGGCTTCCAGCTCATGCTGATGTGCTAGAATACCGATTATTTCAGGCGTGGCACCGTAATTGCGGCTGCGGCCGGTTTCTTTCCCGGCCGGCGGAGACATAACCGGACGGGAACAACCGGCGCTACTGCCTTCCGGCCAGCGATATGACTGAACCGACTAATTCAGAAACCACGGAAAACCGCCAGATAAAGATCGGTGACGAATACTTCGAGGTCCTCACCGAGGACTCCGGGCGCGTGCTTACCCAGGGTGAGCCGTTCGTCATAGTCGACGTCAAGAAAGAGAAGCTCGTCGTCAAGGAAGGCGAGTTGTTCCTCTACACAGACATCGACGGCAACATAGCACGCGAGGATACATCCGGACTGGGACTTTACTACCAGGACACGCGCTTTCTCAGCACCTTCAACATGAGCCTGTTCGACTCGACCCCGGTGCTGCTCTCCTCCACTGCCGACCGGGGCTTCATGAGCCAGATAGAGCTTACCAACGCTGATTACCTTTGCGAAGACGGCACGGTCGTTCCCCAGGAAACAGTCAACATAAGACGGATCAGGGTCATCAATGAAAAACTTTTCGAGCTGATCCGCGTCAAGAACTACAACCATTTCCCGGTGGATGTCTCGATAGAGTTCGAGTTCGATTCGGACTTTGCCGACATGTTCGAGGTCCGGGGCACGAGACGGACCAGATACGGGACACGGCTTGCCCCAAAAACCAGCGAGGACTCGATCCTGCTCGCCTATCACGGCCTCGATGCCATCCTCAGGAAGACCAGGATATTCTTCGAGACAGCCCCGGATGGAATCAACGGCACGACTGCCTGCTTCAACTTCCGGCTCAAACCGCGCGAGCGCCGCGTCATCAAGTTCAATGTAGAAGCCATCCTGCCGACGTCGACTGAGACCAGTACGCCGGATTTCAACCGCGCCATCGGCGAGGTCCGCAAGAGCTACGAATCCTGGTTCGAGGAATCAAGCCAGATCAAGGCCGACAACGAGCTGTTCACCCAGGTTCTCAGGAGCAGCCAGCGCGATATCCGCATGCTGCTGACCGATACCGACATGGGCTATTTCCTCAGCGCCGGCGTTCCCTGGTTCGTGACGCCCTTCGGCCGGGACACCATCATCACCTGCCTTCAGATCATGATGCTCGATACCCATCCCGCCATCGAGACCGCCCAGGTCTTCACCCAGCTTCAGGGCAAGACGCTCGATCCCTGGAGGGACGAGGAGCCTGGCAAGATCTTCCATGAGATCAGGAGGGGGGAGCTGGCCAACATCAAGGCGATCCCGCATACGCCGTATTTCGGCAGCGCCGATTCTACGGCCCTCTTCCTGATACTGGTTTCCGATATCCTGAAATGGACGGGCGACATCGAAGCCGCCGAGTCGATGATCGGCCCCATCGAGAGCGCGCTCAACTGGATCGACGACCACGGTGATGTCGACGGCGACGGTTTCGTCGAGTATGTCACCAGGTCGAGCCGCGGCCTCGTGAATCAGGGTTGGAAGGATTCAGGCAACTCCATTATCCACACTGACGGCCGCCTGGCCGAGCCGCCAATAGCCCTGGCCGAAGTGCAGGCTTACAATTATTACGCCAAACGCCGCATGGCTGAACTGTTCGCTCTGCTGGGCAACCACGAAAGGTCGGAGGAGCTCAACCAGCAGGCCGCCAAACTAAAGCGGCGCTTCAACGAAGTTTTCTGGATGCCGCGGGAGAACTATTTCGCCCTTGCCCTCGATCACGACAAGAAACCGGTGAAGACGGTCACATCAAACCCGGGACATGGCCTCTGGGCCGGCATAATCGACGAGGAAAAGGCCGCGCTGGTAGCCCAGAGGCTGTTGCAGCCCGACATGTTCTCCGGCTGGGGCCTGAGGACCATGAGTAAATCGTCGATCAACTACAACCCGATGAGCTACCATAATGGCAGTGTCTGGCCACACGATAACGCCATCATAATACGCGGTCTGAAGAAGTACGGATTCAACAAGGAGGCGGAAGCGGTAGCGACGGGCCTTTTCGAAGCAGCCCTGCATTATGAATACTATCGCCTGCCGGAGCTGTTCTGCGGGTTCACCAAGCGTTCGATCAGCCGTCCGGTGAACTACCCGGTAGCCTGCAGCCCGCAAGCGTGGGCAGCCGGCAGTATCTTCATGATCCTCCAGGCGCTGCTGGGCATCTACGCCGATGCCCCTGCCAACACACTTTATATCAACAATCCCTCGCTGCCTTCATGGCTTGGCGAAGTCGACGTCACTGGGATGAGGATCGGCGGGTCGCTGATCTCGCTCAAGTTCCGCCGCGAGGGGGATGTGACATCCTTTGTCGTGACCAAAAAGGATGGGACGATCAAGACGATCGTCACCGAGTAGGACCTTATCCTTCCATGAGTATCGCCCGCGCCGGCGCCCCGTCTCCATCCTTTATCCTCAGCGGCAGGCAGACCAGCTGATAATCACCAGGCTCGACCTTTCCCAGGTCGACGCCCTCCAGTATGATTATTCCTGCCCGAAGCAGCGTCCCGTGCACGTAATGAGTCTCAGAGTGGTATTCTTCGATTGAAAGGTAGTCATTCCCTACCAGCTTGACTCCCTGTTCAACCAGGTAGTCAGCGCCTCCGTCCGTTAAGAATACATATCCCCGCTCAAAATCATCCCGCGCCCACAATTCGGAGTTGCTCGTCTTTAGAATAACCCTCTCTGCGCCCTCAGCCCCCGCCGCCACCAGGTCATCACGGGTGATATTGCCCTTGACGTCTCCAAGGTCGAGAACCCGCACAGCCCCGATAAGGGCGTCCAGGGATAACCTGTCCACTGTACCCTCTCCATCTATGAAATGATGAGGCGCGTCCACATGGGTCCCCGTATGTGATCCCATATTTATCACGGACAGGTTGGCTACGTCACCGCTGCTGATCTGCTTGCCCGGTTCGACTTTGACCGCCGCGTCACCCGGGTAATAAGTCATCCCTGTATGGATCGGGACGGAGATGTCAATAAATCTAGCCATAGACCCTCGCAATCCAAGCTTTCCTCACCGGTTCATCTTCTCAAAATACCCACCCAATGCAAAGACGACCCGCTTATGCGGGCCGTCCTGCAATCCTTGCTCTCTTGACGATTCAGGCTATCTATCGATCTCTCTCCAAGCCGTTTCTCTTGTAACCGTCCAGGCGAAGAATGGCGCATCATCGATGAATTCCTGCGTCATGTTGAACTCGAAATTACCGACGTTGATCAGCCCTTTGCCGAAGACAAAGCCGGTATAGTCACCATTGCCTCCCCCGTGAGCCTCGACGATTCCATCCGGACAGTAGACTATACCCTGCATGTGGCCTATGGCCTGGCCTGTCATCTTGACGCTGCCACCAAGGACTATCACCAGCGCTTGGCCAGTCGACATCGAAGGCCAGGTGAAGTTGAGGTCCACCAGGTTGTTCGATGGCGTGCCGCCGCTGTATTCGATAAATACGACTACGCTTCCCTCTCGCGACGGCAAGTCGCTCTGCCTCACCTGTATGCCACCGCTTGAGGGGTTCAGGTAGTATCCGTTGTTCTGTGCCTGGCTCTTTAACGTCTCCAGTTGCGTCGCTGAAAGGCCCGACGGGTTAATTATGCCTTGCAGCTCTTCCAGGGAGAACGTATTGCCTGCCGGCCCCCGGGAATCCCTGTCATTGACATAGGCGGCATCCCAGTTGTTTCCGTTGGGCAAGCCCGTTGCCGTGTAGATCTGGCTATTCCCTCCGTTCGCCTTGTCATAGATAGTCCCGGTCGCCAGGACCCGCGCCGGCCCACCGTATACCAGGTCGGTCCCGGTGACCTCTATCTTCTCCCTGCCATAAACGTTGCCTCTGACATATATGCTCTGATTGCTGACAAACGGGTTACCATTGGCATTGATATCGCCATCGATAAAAAAGGTCAATGGATAACCGCTGGCCTGGACTCTGACGCGCTGCTTCAACTTGCGGTAGCCGTCACCGGAGCGCCCTTCCGCAGTTATCTCGAGATATGCCGGGTTCGTCGTAGCCAGGTTCAAGCCACAACCCGAACAGGGGTCGCCGTCTTCGTCCACCGTGTTCACCCAAATGGTGAAAGTTTCTTCACCGATCGCCATCTCGACCGGGTTCGAGGGGTCTTCGCGCTGCCCCGGGCTGGGGTCCATCAAATATCCATATCCGTCGGCGCTGTCGTCTTCACGGGGTTGGGTCAACTGATAGTCGGTAGCGGATTCGTTGCTGATTATATCGATGGCAGTCTCCAATCCACCTTCTGCGTAATAGAAAGCCTCGCTACCACGCATATCGGCCCCGGACATGGTGATCTCCCTGCTTGCCACGAAATACATACCCACGGCCATAATCATCAGCACGGTCGTCATCACAAGGACAGTGACCATCGCTATCCCCTGCTCAGAACACCACGAATCAGCAATAGGTTTTCTGCAAGTATGTTTCCTCTGCTTCACTGCATGACCTCGCTTCTAATCAAGAACTGCCATCTCCTGAGCTGTCATCTCCGCCCGAGCTTCCATCATCGCTGTGGTGACTCCCGTTATCGCTATCCCCATCTCCACTGCTGTCGTCGCCACCGCTACTGTCATCGTCACTTACACCCGCACAATTGCGGCACCATGCCTGTCCAACAAACTCCCGCACGTCATCACCTGCACTCAAATGCAGTGTAATATCGACCCTCGCGATCTTCGACTCAGCGGATCCGCCGCAATTGTTCAGTTCAGCTAGGGTAACCACGCCGTCGCCATTAGTGTCGCAACGGTAATCACTGCCGTAGTAATCGAACTGCACGCTTTCGACCTGCCCTACGAGGATGGAATCACCGTCCGCGACAGAGCTCTCACGCCAGATTTTTCCTGGTTCGGAGCCCTCACCCGGCTCGAATCTATATGTGATTGTCTCTGTGCCGGACCCGAAGTCAGCTTCGAAGGTCACCGTATCCGGCTGAGCCGTGATTATCCCTGAGCTTTGCTTGAGTTCACGCGTCATGCGGTTCAGGCCTATTCGAGCGTTGTCGATGGCTTCAGCGGTATCCTGGCTTGATTGCCAGTTCCTGCTGGTGCCGAACAGGAACGACAACATACCGGCCATGATAACTGTCAGGATTGCCATCGCCACCAGAACTTCCACCATGGTGAACCCCGGATCCTGCTCAAGTCTTTGCTTGCATTTCTTTTTCAAATCAGGCATTTTGCACCACCGATATGTCGAAAGTTCCGAGCCACAATTTTTGCAGCCCCTGTTGACTGATTATTTGCACATCTCTTTGACCGTTGGTCCTCTGACGAACCTCGACAGCATATCTTGAGCTTATTTTGAGCAAGGCGTCGATGCTCACCAGAGCTTCGGAACCATCGCCAGATGTGAAGGATGCGCTATTTATGTCATCCGTCGTATAGCTGTACCACTCGGTTATCAACGCCTGCTGAACCTTGTAATTGGCATTGTTTAAGTCAATCGCGGTCTGGATCGGGTTTGACGGACTGATATTGTAGAAGTCATAGCAGGCATCACCGGAGCAACTGGATGCCTTATTGCTGTTGAACATGCCGATCGTCGCAGAATAGGTCACGGAATTCGAGGCATCACCATCTGCCTCGCTTGCCTCGCTTACCGCGGTAGCCTGGAAGTTCCTGATGATGACGAGACCCTGGAGCGCGCGCGGCGCGTTGGTAGTGTATCTCTGTAACGGCAGGAAGTTGATCTGGCCATAGCTAACCCGTCCTGTAGCGGTGGTAACTCCACCATCCTGGACCAGTTCAGCATCAGCTGCAAGCACACCGCTCCCGTTAGTCGTAGCAATCGCCGGGTTGATGAAATCCCAACGTTTATAGTTGCTGACCGAGCCGCTGGGACTTCCACTTATCTGCTGCAGCTCTATACTCGAAGCGGTCATGCTCGCATCGGCAGCCATGGAAAGGGTCCCCTGATCGTCATCACTGTCGACTGAGACACTAGCGGTGCTGCTGCCAAAATACAGCTTGGGCCATACGGAAGTAGGGCCGACGTTCATGGGGCCGGATGAATCGCTGTCAGCGGGCGGTCCCGATACTGACGTGCTTGCCGCCGTGTAGGCGCTGCCGCCATCGATGGACAGCATCCCGCCAGTACCGTTTGCCGTCAGACTCGATGTGCAGTCATATCTCGTCGTCCCACCGGCACTGCCAAGAGTCCCGCCGATAAGGCTCGTATATGGATCCGCTGTACCAGTGTACGCCGTGATGCTGCCACCGGTCACATCAATGCTGCTCTGCGATGAGGATGAGCAACCTGCCTCGCCACCGCCGCCACTGCTGCCGCCCTGGGCAGCCTGGTCCGCCCGTGAGATCATCGATTCAATCGTGTAGCTCTGCTCATCGCCGCGGTTCAGCCAGTCAGCGGTCACAGTCACAGCCAACAGGTCACTAGCCGGGTTGTCTGAGCCGCTTACATCGGAATTGTATGTCGATAACGGGATGATCGTATTACCGGTATAATCGACGAAACGGGTTTCCACCGTTACGACAATGCTGTTATCATCCTCAGGCGAAACAACTGTGTAGTATGCATCGTTGGCAGTCTGCGTGTACCATCCCTCCCAGCCCCAGGCGTCAGTCACATGTTCCGAGACTGTGTCGGGATAGTAGCGGTCAAGGATATCGACATCGCTGGTAGTGCCGACATCCGGGTCACTGCTGTAAGGTACATAGAAGGTTCGACCTCGTACAGCTTCCATCTGCTGCTGCGCGGCTTCTTTACCCATAGTCGTCAAGCGAGCCCCGACCGTCGAACGTACTCCAACGAGCATCATGCTGGTCACGCCTGCGGACACGATGAGGAATATCGCCATGGCTACCAGGATCTCCACAAGCGAGAAACCGTCAGCACTATTCATTATTTCCTTGGGTCGCTGATCTGATCTTTGAAGGAGTCTCATCTGCTCAGCCTAACCCGACTCAGTCACATGGACCGTCTCGCCGTCGACACTAATGGTTTTTGTTTTGCTGTTACGGTTCTGCAGCACCAAAGTCCCGCTCTCTGATGTCCCCCTTGCGAAACACTCGATATATGCATCGCCATCAAAATTTGGCGGGCTTGACGAATCGAAATTCACGGCGGACGGCAGCGCCTCCGCGGGCGATGCGTTCACCCAATCTGACCCCTGACGCCGCTGCATCACAAAGGTGTCATCGGAGACATTGAAGTAGACCCGATGCGTGTTGCCTGTTGATACAGCCATTGATTGCGCTTCCCTGATCTGTATCCTGATCTCACGGGCAGCTACGTCGAGAGCCCGGTTCGCAGAAAAGTATCGATAACCGCCCACAGCCATAATGAACAGAATCGAAACCAGCGCCAGGGTAACGACCATCTCGATGAGTGTAAATCCAGCAGATCTACGCTTTTGTGCGGCACGGTCACGATGCATACGAGCCGTGATGGTCATGCCTCTCATGGCAGGCAAGCGTAGACCGCAGGTATTGTAAAAGACAGACATAGCGCAATAGTCCCTTCGGAATGAATATCGGCCGGATTCCGCATTTCTAAAGGGAAGTGAGGCAATGCAGCACAGGTACCGGGCGAAATGAGAGGAGACTCATAAGATCGAGCCAGCCTCGTCATGCGACACGATCATCGAGCGTCTTTACTATGGACAGTTACCGACCTGCGGGTAGGGTGATCCAGCACCGCTGTCGACCCACCAGACCCGGTCTGCATTATTAGCGTGGAACGCCTCAATGCAGTACTGTTCATTGTCTGCGGAGATTATGGAAAGCGTGACATCGTCTGACTGCTCGTAGCCAACATCCAGAAGTTCGTCGATGTCGTTGGTGTAGGTCTGGTTGTCAGTATAGAACGTATTTTCACTCAGAGCGGCATTGTGTAGATCACTTTCCACTATCGCGTCCCAGGCTTTTTCGCGCTGCATGAGGTACACAGGAATAGCAATGGCCGCAATGATGCCTATGATGATTATCACTACCAGTAGCTCAATAAGAGTGAAACCAGCAGTTCCGCGTGGTCTGATGAGTTGTTCCTGCTGAGTCATGGCTCCCCTTGGAAATACTATCGGCCCCATAGAAGATCTTTCTTAGTGCTTTAGAAAAGCGGGCCAGAAACCTGGCCCGCTTTTCTGATTTTCTTTCTATTCAGCCTTACTGACTAGCAGTTAGCCCCGTTCGTCAGGCCGTCGGCACTGTCGAACGTCCACGTGTCACCACCACTGTTGTGAACTGCCTGCATACAGTAAGAAGTCGCGTCAGCAGCTTCGATGGTCAGAGTCACGTCAGTCGACGGATTCCAGCCCTCAACTTCCAGATCGGCAGTATCGCCGGAGTATTCATCGTTATCAGTGAAGTAACTCTCCTGGGCTACCGCTGCGTTACGGAGGTCGCTCTTGGCGTTAGACTCCCAGCCCTTTTGCCTCTGGGAGAGGTACATCGGAATAGCGATCGCCGCCAGAATGGCGATGATGATGATGACGACCAACAGCTCGATGAGAGTAAAGCCACCCTCGCTCCGCGTTCTCTTATTGATAATCGATAGCATCTTGTCACCTCCCTCCCCCATGGCTTATTTTCCGCAGGCCACAAAAAAAGATCTGCGGCCTGTTGGCAAACCACAGATCATTAGCACTAGATCTCCGGTGGCAGCTCAGCCGACCATTTGCTGGCCCTGTAGCTTTGCGCCCCACCCTTTCGAGTGGTTTGCCCTTTTCACCTTCACCCCTATACTACCCAACTGCTTTTTTTCTAGACACTCACTGTAGGGGTACAGTGAATTTCTGCAATAATCGGCAATCACATAGATAGCTTTAATCCAAAATGATTAAAAAATCTTGGTATTCAGGACTGCTTTCAGCCTGTCCAACGCCTTGGCTGACTCGCGGGAAACCTTGCGCTGAGTGAGGCCCATCTCCTCGGCGACCTGGGATTGAGTCAGATCCTTATAGAAGAGGAGGTAGACTATCTTCCGCTGGAAATCGCTCAAAGTATCAAAAGCCTGCTGCAGGGCTATGCGATCCTCTATCGGCATCGAGAACGATTCGTGCCGCAATGAATGGACAGTGCGCGTGTCTGGTTGCTGATTCACGCTCTCGCACGAAACAGGATCGTCTGCCGTAAAGAGGTCGCTTGCCGCCCTGGCTTTCATGATTTCCAGAATACCATCTTCTGAGATATTTGCCTTATCCGACAATTCTTTCAGCGTCGGCCGCCTCTTTAGCTTTCGCGTCAACTCGAGCGACGCTTCCTCGATCCGCTGTTCCGCTCTTTTTAACCAGCGTGGCCTGCGCAGCAGTACGTTATCGCGCAAATAGTGCCGGATCTCGCCATCAACCACAGCGACTGCGTAGCTGGAAAAACCTGTGGCCCGCGATCCGTCATAACGCTGTACAGCCTTGATGAGACCCATATTGGCGACCTGGAGCAGGTCTTCGTAGGGATCCGGAAAATACGAGAACTGTTTCAAAACCGAATGCAAGAGACCCTGGTTCCTTTCGAGTATCTCCTCAAGCACGGAAGAGTCCCTGGTTTGCTGATACTCGGCAATGAGTTTCTCGTTGTGGCGCAATGAGGTAGCGCGAGCCAACTCAATCACTTCGGCCCCACATTTATGCTTCGCCTCTGGTCTGGAACCTTCTCCGTTGACGGCAACCAGCTTGACTGCCTTCATGGGTCTGCCTTTCCTTTAGTTTCTACTTCAATATTCGGCTGCTACGTCAGTTGTTGAAGCGGGGACCCGCACCATAATCAATTATTTATCACTGACATGAGGTTGAAGATGGGCAGGTAGAGCGATATCACGATTACGCCGACAAGTCCGCCCACACCTATCATCATGATCGGCTCAAGGATGGAAGTCAGCGATTTTACTGCAGCATTTACTTCATCCTCATAGAAGTCAGCAATCTTCGTCAACATGACGTCTACTGCCCCGGTTTCTTCACCCACCGCGATCATCTGGACTACCATCGGAGGAAACACGCTGACCTGTGACAACGGTTCCGACATGGGCCGGCCTTCCTTGACGCTCGATTTCACTCCTGCCATGGCATCGGAAACGACAGAATTGCCTGCCGTCTCTCCGGTGATGTCGATAGCCTGGAGGATCGGTACGCCGCTCGCGACAAGGGTGCTGAGCGTCCTCGAGAAACGTGCCATAGCCAGCTTTCTTATGATCTCACCTATACCCATGGGCATCTTGAGCTTGATGTTATCCCAGACCCTTACACCTTTTTCAGTCCGCTTGAGCCTGATTAGGCCGTATATACCCCCGCCGATGGCAGCAAAGATGAAGACACCGTAGATACTGCGCATCACATTGCTGATATTGACCATTATTCGGGTCAGCATCGGCAGCTGGCTACCCAGGTCAGCGTACATCTTCGCAAAGATCGGAATTATGAACATCATCATTGCCATCAGCACCAATACGGCGAAAACGGCGATCAGCAAAGGATAGACCATGGCTGATCTTACCTGGCGCTTGAGGCTGTCTTCAGCTTCCAGTTGCGCTGCTACGCGGTCCAGGGTTTCGTCAAGGATACCCCCAGCCTCTCCAGCCCTGACCATATTTACATAAAGGCGACTGAATATGTTTGGATGCTTCTCGAGTGCGTCTGACAGTGATATGCCGCCTTCGACGTCACTTCTCAACTGCCCGATAACAGTTGCCAGCTTCGCGTTCTCAGTCTGGTTCTCCAGAATATAAAGGGCCCTGAGCAAAGCCAGGCCTGAATTGATCATGGTAGCGAACTGGCGGGAAAATACGGTTATGTGACGCGCCTTGAGGCGTCGTACATCGGCCAGCATCTCCTTGATGGAGGTCCCGCCCTTCTTTTCACTGATATCGACGACCGTGAAACCCTTGCCTCGAAGCTCGGCTGCTACCGCGGCTCTGCTGTCAGCTTGCGCTTCCCCCTTGGAAGGTATGCCCCGAACGTCACGTACTTTGTAGATAAATGTGCTCATTTACTCATCTCGCCCTCAAGTTGTTGGTTACGCCACCTTTCTTCCGACGACCAGCCGTTCCAGCTCTTCAGGATTGCTGGATTTGCGCAGAGCCATATCCTTGGATACTTTTCCACGCCTGACCCACTCGGCCAACGATGTATCCATTGTCTGCATGCCGAATTTGGTGCCGGTCTGCATCACTGAGTAGATCTGGTGGGTCTTGGCTTCACGAATAAGATTCCTGACGGCTGGCGTCGGGATGAGTATCTCGCAGGCACAGACTCTGTCGAGCCCGTCAACGGTAGGCATCAGTTGTTGCGTGCAGATGCCCATCAGTGTCGCAGCCAGCTGAACGCGGATCTGACTCTGTTGATGAGGCGGGAAAACATCGATGATGCGGTCGATGGTCTGTGGCGCATCCTGTGTATGAAGGGTCGCAAAAACCAGATGTCCCGTTTCGGCAGCGGTCAATGCAGTCTGCATCGTCTCGTTGTCCCGCATCTCACCAATAAGGATCACGTCAGGATCCTGCCGCAGGACAGACTTGAGCGCGCGATTGAACGATTGCGTATCCGTACCCACTTCGCGTTGATTGACTATGGACTTCGCGTGACGATGAAGGAACTCGATGGGGTCCTCGATTGTCATGATGTGCTCTTCACGTGTCTCGTTTATTTCCTTGATCATCGCGGCGAGCGTGGTCGACTTTCCGGAACCCGTCGGTCCCGTTATGATGACGAACCCCCTGGGCTTCTGCGCCATCTTGTGCAGGATGGGCGGCATCATAAGTTCATCCAGGGTCTTAATCTCGGCTGGTATCAGGCGAAATGCAGCACCCAGGGCATTGCGTTGAAAGTATGCATTCACGCGAAAACGTGCGCGCCCTGGTACCGAATAGGAAAAGTCTATCTCCCAGTCATTCTCAAGCTTCTGCCGCTGATCCTGAGACAAAATACTGTAGATAAGATCCCTGGTGTCGTTCGTATTCAACCGGGGATAGTCCAGCCGGATCAGCTTGCCCGCTACCCGGATCACGGGCGGCGAGCCGGCAGTCAAGTGCAAGTCGGAAGCTTTTCTTTCGAGGACTTCGACCAGGATATCAACCAGGTCCATGAGGTTCCTCCCCTGCGAATCTAGATTTGTCAGACAATGACCCGGGCAATCTCTTCCATGGAAGTCTTGCCCTGCAGTACTTTCTCGATGCCGTCCTCGCGGAGCGTCATCATGCCCTCTGCCTGGGCCACTCTCGAAATCTCATCGGCACTTTTCCGCTCGACCGTTAATCTCTCTATCGCTTCGCTGACCAGCATCACCTCATACAGGCCAAGCCTTCCCTTATAGCCGGTATTACTGCATTTGGGGCATCCTCTTGAACGATAAAGCTCGGTATCCTTGTTGATCGCTTCGAGTGGGAAACCGTTAAGTCGCAGAGCTTCTTCGGTCGGCTTGAAAGGCTCTTTGCAGGCTGGGCATAGCTTGCGTGCCAGCCTCTGAGCAAGGACGCATTCAATAGCAGAGGCAGTAAGAAATGGTTCGATTCCCATCTCGGTCAAACGTGTCAAAGCTCCGGGGGCATCGTTGGTATGCAACGTGCTCAAGACCATGTGGCCGGTTAACGCAGCTTCGATCGCGATCTGTGCTGTCTCCTTATCACGGATCTCACCAACCATCACTATATCCGGGTCTGAGCGCAGAATGGCCCTCAACCCAGATGCAAAAGTCAGTCCTGCCTTCGGGTTGATCTGAGTCTGATTGATGCCGTTCATGCGATACTCGACGGGATCCTCAACTGTGATGATGTTTTTTTCTTTCGTATTGAGCACGTTCAGGGTGGCATACAAAGTCGTCGATTTACCGCTGCCGGTCGGGCCAGTCACAAGAATCGCGCCGTAAGGCTTTCTATATGAGGTTTCAAACCGAACGAGAGCTCTCTCCGAAAAACCGAGATCCGCAAGATCCAGCAGCACGCTGCTCTTGTCCAAGAGACGGAGAACGATCTTTTCGCCATGTACGGTTGGCATCGTGGCAACCCGGATATCGATCGGCTTGCCTCCAACGATAAGACCTATGCGGCCGTCCTGGGGTATGCGCCTTTCAGCAATATCGATGTCCGCCATGACCTTGATGCGAGACAGGACGCCTGACTGCATCCGCTTGGGAATGGACATGATCTCATGCAAGACACCGTCAACGCGGAAACGAACCAGCATTTCCTTTTCCTGCGGTTCGAAATGAAGATCGCTGGCGCCATCATCCACTCCCTGGCTGATGACACCATTTACGAGTTTGACGATAGGTGCTTCTGCAGCTACGTCGCGGATATCTGCTTCGGCAGCCTCGGATTCACCCTCGAAATCGCCTTCTGAGATGTCCTCACCCACCTGCTCGCTCATGCGGTGGATCTTGGCGATCTGGTTGAATACCTCCTCAGCGGTCGCTACGGCTGGCTTGATATCGTAACCGGTCATCATGCGCAAGTCATCGATGGCAAAGACATTAGTGGGGTCGACCATGGCAACGAGCAGGGTGTTCTCGTCAAGGAATTTGATGGGAAGGGCGCCATACCGGCGGGCCAGCTTTTCGGGGACCATGGAGGCTGCGAGAGAATCGATCTCAAAGTCACCCAAGTCGATGCTTTCGACGCCGAGACGTTCGGCCAGTGCTGCGTTGAGCTGTTCCTGAGTAAGGATCCCATCCTCCACCAGAATCTCACCCAGACGCTTGTTGGGGGTTACTTTCTGCTTCTGAAGAACAGACTCCAGCTGCTCTCTGGAGATATAGCCCCTGGCGACCAGTATCTCGCCAATCGGCTGGAGCTTCTTACGGTTCTTTCTGGATGTCAGTTCGCTCGGGTTCAATTGCTAGCCTCATCACTTGCAACGGTGGCTCTTGACCCGACCATAAACGAATTGCTTCCGCACCTTGATGGAGAAGCATGCCAAGTCCGCCCAATGTAGTTGCCCCATGTTCACCTGCTGCGATCAGGAGAGGGGTCTCTCCGGTCGTATAGACCACATCGCAAACCATGTGATCTTTCGATATTCTATCGACCGTGAAAGAAATCCCCTTTAGGCGGCCTTCCATACCGACAGAAGTGGCATTGACAACCAGCTTGCTGGTTGACACAAGGTCATCATAGTCGTCATTAAGCTCCCGGACTGTGACGGGAAGTCCTGGAAATTCGCCAAGGAGCATATCGCGAAAATCAACGCCTCGATCACGGCTGCGATTGACGATATTCACCGCCTTAACCCCCTTGTCTGCGAGAGCCAGGCCGATAGCCCGTGCCGCTCCGCCAGCGCCGAATATGAGGACCGACAAAGCTCCATAGTCCAATACCGCTTTTTCTTCAATCGCCCTGATGAAGCCTGCGCCATCCGTGTTATAACCAACCAGCGACCCGCCCTTGTTGACTATGGTATTCACGGCACCAAGGCGCGCCGCGGCAGAATCGAGGCGATCCACCAGGCTTGCGACGTTGATCTTATGAGGAATCGTGACGTTCAGGCCGGTTAAATTCATGGCCTTCATGCCGTCGACCGCAGCGGAAAGGTCTGCGCTATCGACGCGGAACGGGACATAGCACATATCAAGGTCCATGGCCTGATAGGCAGCGTTGTGCATCAAGGGGGAGAGGCTGTGGGCGACAGGGTCACCGATGATTCCGACCAGCCTTGTTTTTCCGGTGATCTTCAAGGACACACCTCCGCTTTCAGAGCCCTGAGCTCTTCTTAAACGAGATGATTCTATCCCAGGAAGAAGCGGAAATCAGGTCTTTAGGACAAAAACAAGAAGGCCGGTGGTTATAAAGAAAGCAACTGAGACGACGACGGTGACCCGCGTGAGATTCTTCTCGATCACACTGGTGCCGCTGAATGTCTCGCTCATGCCTCCGCCAAAAATGCCGGATACCCCGCCTTTCCCTGAATGAAGGAGGACCAGGACGACGACCAGCAGCGCCAGTATGGAATGAATAGCCAGGACAAGTATCTCGATGAAACTCATATAATCTTCCAGTCTTAATCTGATAATTCGACCTTACAGATGATAACGTCACGAGCTGCTGAAGGCAAGAAGCCGCATCCCGCTATTTCAAGAGGCTTCTACCGGTCATTTCCCGGGGTTGCTCAAGCGACAGCAACTGGAGCACCGTCACGGCGACATCGCACAGGGATCCGTCGTTTCTGAGTGAGTATGCCTTGTCGGATATTATAAAGGGCACGACTCCGCTCGTGTGCGCCGTGTCCGGGCCGCCCTGGGGGTCCTGCATACGCTCGGCATTCCCGTGGTCAGCCGTCACCAATGCGATGCCGTTCATTTCCTGCACCTTCGAGACTACCTGCTTCACACTCTCATCGACGACTTCGACGGCACATACCGCCGCATCAATGTCGCCAGTATGCCCGACCATATCACAGTTGGCGAAATTGACGATTATGAAATCGAATTCTTCCAGGTCAATAAGCTTCACAAGCTCATCAGTAACTCCTTGCGCGCTCATCTCCGGCTTCTTGTCATAGGTCGGAACGTCTTGAGGGGACGGGATCAGTCTGCGCACTTCACCGGGAAACTGTTTTTCGACGCCACCATTGAAAAAGAAAGTGACGTGCGCGTATTTCTCGGTTTCTGCGATATGAAGCTGTTTCTTGCCTGCATCAGCCAGCACCTCTGCCAGCACATTCTTGAGTTCTTCCGGCGGAAACGCGATCGGGACCGTGAATTCAGCATCGTATTCAGTGAAACACACATAGTATGGCAACGGCGGCCGCGGGCCGCGGTCGAATTCCTCGAAGTCCGCGTGGATAAAGGCGCGCGTCATCTGTCTTGCCCTGTCGGGCCGAAAGTTGAAGAAGATGACGCTGTCTTCAGCAGCTATGCGTGACCCGGGGTCCTCGGAGGTGATCACGGGGAGGACGAATTCATCATTGACCCCCTCACTGTATGATTGCCTCACGGCATCGATCGGGTCGGGGTTAACAGGCGCTTCACCATAAACAAGAGCGTCGTATGCCTTCTTGACCCGGTCCCAGCGATTGTCCCGGTCCATAGCAAAATATCGCCCCGAGATCGTGGCGATCCGGCCGAGCCCGACTTCGTCCAGGTATTCTGAGATCTCTTCCACGAAACCGAGACCGCTTGTGGGCGATACGTCACGTCCGTCCAGGAACATGTGCAGGAAAAGCCGTTCGCAGCCATTCTGCCTGCCCATTTCCACAAGAGCCCGAATATGGGAGATGTCGCTGTGCACACCGCCGTCTGAGAGCAGGCCGAGCAAGTGCGCGCTGCTGCCTGACTGGCTGGCGTGTCTGAATGCCTTGATCAATTCTTCGTTCCTGAAAAATGATCTGTCACTGATCGCCTGGTTGATGCGAGTAAGGTCCTGCATAACGATCCTGCCAGCGCCGAGGTTGAGGTGGCCGACCTCGGAGTTGCCCATCTGGCCCGGCGGCAATCCCACCGCCTCCCCCGCGGCCTTAAGCGTCGTGTGCGGGTACTCCTGGTGCAACCAGTCAAGGAAGGGTGTATCAGCAAGATAAACCGCATTAGCAGGGCCCGGCGGAGCGATGCCGCACCCGTCCAGGACAATCAGGCAGACGAATGCGGGACTGGGCGGCACGGGAGCTCCTTACTGAAATCTTACGATACTGGCGAAACTCCCGGCCTCCAGGCAAGCGCCTCCCACCAGAGCGCCATCGATATCATCCTGGGCCATGAGCTCGCTGATATTGTCGGGTTTGACGCTGCCGCCGTACAGGATCCGCACGGCCTGCGCCGCTTCGCTTCCGAACATGCTGGTCACAGTAGTCCTGATGAATGCGATGGTTTGCTGAGCGATCTCCGGTGTCGCTGTCTTGCCGGTACCGATAGCCCAAATCGGTTCATAGGCAATGACCATCGCGGCAAGCTGATCTGCGTCGATGCCGGAAAGGTCGCCACGCAGCTGCTCACCGAGCTTTTCCTCGGTGCGACTACCCTCTCTCTCATCTTCTGACTCACCGACGCACAGAATCGGCCTGATTCCCGAGGCGAAGGCGGCGACGACCTTTTTTGCGAGGTCGGAGTCGTTCTCAGCGTTATACTCCCGTCGCTCCGAATGACCCAGTATGACGTCGTCGACACCCAATTCCTTTAGCATGGGCGGTGAGATCTCACCGGTGAAAGCGCCGGACTGTTCGAAATGCATATTTTGCGCAGCTACCCGCACTGGCGTCGAAGCGGTGACTTCCAGGACAGCCGACAGGCTGGTGAAGGGCGGACCAAGGACGATCTCGACATCCTTTACATCCGTCACTAATGCCAGGAACTGCCTGGTGAAGTCCACTGCCTCGCTCATGGTCTTGTGCATTTTCCAGTTACCGGCTATAACGGGTTTTCGGCTGCTCATCTCATCCTCCCATAGAAATATTCCTGGCAAAAAAGTCGATACCGGGGGTGACCTGGCGCACGGACGCTGGCCTGCCTGACCTGGCGGTATCCCATTATTTATAAGGCTTTGCTAAAAAGCAACCAGGGAAAGAAACATGCTAGAATTGGGAACATGGGTACTAAACCGACCGCGCCATGAGCAAAGTAGTCATCTACACCAAGCCCGGATGCCCGTATTGTGCCGCCGCCAAGGAGGATATGGACAAGAGAGGCGTCACCTATACGGAGCATGATGTCACTGCTTCCGGCGATTCAAAACAGGAAGCCATCAGGCTGGCGGGGGTAGCCAAGGTCCCTGTGATCGTGACGAACGGTGACGTACAGGTAGGCTTCGGTGGAAGCTGAGGCATCTAACCATCCGGCGGTCGCCGGAAACACAGGCAGACAGGGGACGAATGAAGAAGATCACAGTAATCATGCTCTTGATGACGCTGGCTTTTATCAGCGCTGGGGTAACCATGACAGGATGCAGCTCCGGCGACTCGCCCACGACCAGCTCGACAAATGATCCGCCAGAGAGCGATGGCCAGCCGCGGATGCCGTCCTTCAGGCTGGAGACCCTCGATGGCGGCATGCTGAGCAACGAGGACTTGCTGGGTACACCTACGGTCATCAACTTCGGGGCATCCTGGTGCGGTCCCTGTGAGTATGAAGCTCCCGCGATCAAGAAGGTCAGCGAGTCACAGACCGGCGTGAGATTCGTCGGCATCGCGGTGAAAGATTCGCCGGAAGCCCAGCAGCAGTTCGTCGACAAACACGGCTGGCAATTCACTATCGCCATGGATTATGCCGGCACGGTCGTCACGGACTTCCAGAAAGAGGCCCTGATGCCACGAGGAGCAATCCCGACGACCTTCTTCATCGACTCCGCCGGCAACATTGCTGATGTCTACCTCGGCCCGATATCGGAAAGTGACCTTATCCGGCTTACGAGCGAACTGCAGGAAGCCGACGCGGCTGCCAAGGACAAGACCGGCACCTCTGCCGTCGATACCCCACCGGCTTACTAAAAACTCGCTGCTTACAGGTTCAATTCGCAGATATCGGGAAGATTCCTGAGCTTCTGCTTGTAATCGAAGCCGTAGCCGACGAAGAACTCGTCCGGTACGGTGAACCCCCTGTACTTGACCGGCAACTCGACCATTCTCCTGTAAGGACGATCCAGCAAGGTAGCAATCTCCAGTGATGCAGGATTACGCAACCAGAGATTCCGTATGATGTAGTTGAGGGTCAGGCCCGTGTCGATGACGTCCTCGACGATCAGGAGATGACGGCCTTCGACATCCTGGTCCAGGTCCTTGAGAAACCGCACCTGGCGGCGGCTGCCCATGCCTTCCTGCTGATCCTGAAAAAGTGTGGAGATAGCTATGAAGTCGATACTCATCGGCACCGTGATCTCACGCGCAAGGTCAGCAAGGAAGAACACTGCTCCTTTGAGAATCGAGATGAGGACCGGCTCCAGATCCTCGTAGTCACGGGAGATCTCGGCGCCGAGTTCGCGCACGCGCTCAGCAATCTCCGCGCTCGGAAGGTACGCTTTGCCGACCAGGTTGTCAGGCTCCGAACTTTCCAGCGTGGTCCCCCCTCTCCATTCGCGGCATGCGCGCCATCGGCCTGGCCAGATTATTCAACCGGTCATTGATCTGCCTTGAGGTCATACTTCTGCGCCAGCTTGAGAAAATCTTTCTTGTAGAAAAGCTTGATGTTGACCTCGGGGAACTTCTCCCCGATCTTCCGTATCTTCATGTTCTTCTTCGTCACATGCGCCTGCTTCATGGTGGTGAGCTCAATGAACAGATCCTGCTCGGGAAGGTAGAAATCAGGCGTGAACGCCTCGATCACATTCCCCTCTGCATCTCTCTCGAGCACGAATGTCCTCGGCTCGTACATCCAGGGTATCCGATAGTAATCAAGGATCTTTGCGCACTCTTCCTCGCTGCTATTAGCAAAATGCGGAGGAGTGTCTCCAATATAGGAAGTGAACTTGCTTTTCTGGCCGGCCATGCAGTGCAACTATAACAGAGGGTTGGATGATGGCTCAAGCAGCCACGTCCGTGATTTGACCCCCCAAGTGATGCTGTGCTAGCTTCTTTTCCTATGAAAATCACGATTCCGCCACTGCCATCTTCCAGCAGGACCAACGATGAGGGACACCTCGAGGTCGCCGGCTGCGACGTGGTCGCGCTGGCGTCTGAGTTCGGGACCCCCCTGATCATCTATGACGAAGAACAGATCCGGGAGCATTGCCGGACGTACCTGCAGTCCTTCAGAGCCAGGACCGATGATTTCGAAATCGCCTATGCCAGCAAGGCCTTCACCTGCCTGGCCATGTGCCAGCTACTGGCGGAGGAGGACATGTCCCTCGACGTCGCATCCGGCGGAGAGCTCTACACGGCGCTCAAGGCATGGTTCCCGCCTGAGAAGATCTACATGCACGGCAACGCGAACAACACTGAGGAACTGGCCCGCGGTATCAGGTCCGAGGTAGGGCACATAGTAGCTGATTCAATGGACGAGATCCTGGCACTGAACCGGATAGCTGTGAAGAACAGCCGCAGGCAGCCTGTAATGATCAGGGTCACGCCCGGCGTCGAGGCACACACACATGATTTCATCAAGACAGGCAAACAGGACTCGAAGTTCGGGATAGGCATCGCCGACGATCGGGCCTTTTCGGCCGTTGCTCTTGCGATGGAGCAGGAAAACCTTGAACTGGTCGGCCTGCACATGCATATCGGCTCCCAGATTTTCGACCTGGAACCGTACAGTCAGGCTCTCGCGGTAATGGCTGATTTCATGGCCCGCTGCCAACAGGAACTGGGCTTCGACTGTCGCGTGCTCGACGCGGGCGGAGGGCTGGGCGCTTCGTACCTGTCCGGGGATCAACCAGCTGGCATCGACAGCTTCGCCGAGGTTGTCGTCGGCGGGACCAGAAGGGAGATGGAGCGCGTCGGCCTGCCTGTACCCCACATAGTGGTCGAGCCCGGAAGGTCGATAGTAGCCAATGCCGGTCTGACTGTCTACACAGTGGAAACCGTGAAGGAGATACCGGGAATACGGACATACGTAGCAGTCAGCGGCGGCATGTCGGACAATATGCGTCCGATGCTCTACGGCGCCCGATACGAGGCTTTGCTGGCCAATCGGGCCACGGAGCAAGACGCGGGAACGTATACAATAGCCGGCAAGCATTGTGAATCTGGTGATATCCTCGTCAAGGAAGCACAGCTGCCCGAGCCACAACCCGGCGACCTGCTGGTTACCCCTGCTACCGGAGCGTACGGTTATTCGATGTCCAGCAATTATAACGGTCAACCCCGGCCGGCGGTCTTATTTGTGAAAAAAGGCGCTGCGAGGGTCATAATAAGAAGAGAGAGTTACGAGGACCTGGTCCACCTGCACGAGCGCCTGGAATAGGACGTCACAAAAAAATAAGATCATGGCCGGATACAATCACAGCCTGGAAGAGGCGGCTGTCCGTTTTGACAGTTCCAAGGATTTCACAATCGGGATCGAGGAAGAGTTCCAGATCCTTGATCCTGAGAGCCTTGCCCTGACCAACCGCTTCGAGGAGATGAAGGCTGCCGGCGAGAAGCGCCTGGGGTCGTCGATCCGGGGCGAACTGATAGCTTCCGAGGTCGAGATATGCACAGACAAGTGTGCGTCGATTGCTGAAGCCGCTAAAGATCTTCGGGACAAGAGAAGGGGCCTGTTTCGTACCGCGGCGGAGCTTGGTGTCACGCTGGGAGCAACGGGCACTCACCCGTTTGCCGACTGGAAAGATCAACGAATAATCAACACCCCCCATTACCAGCGGGTCGAAGAGCTCCTTCGCTACTGCGCCTGGCATAACACGACCTTCGGGATGCATGTCCACATCGGCATCAGGGGGCGGGAGCGCATTATCGCGATCTTCGATGCGATACGCAGTTATCTGCCGATATTTCTGGCGCTTTCAGCCAACTCGCCTTTTGCCGAGGGCGTCTATACATACCTGCACTCGACCCGTTCCCAGCTTTTCACGAAGTTCTTTCCCCGCTGTGGCATACCGGGCCCGATCGGCAGCTGGGATGAATATACCGATTACATGAGTACGCTTTTCAGCACCGGCTCTGTCACTGAGCCGACCCAGGTCTGGTGGAGCGTAAGGCCTCATCCTTATTTCGGAACCCTGGAAATCCGCATATGCGACTGCCAGAGCAATGTCGAGGATACTCTGGCTGTCTCTGCGCTGATACTTGCCGTGACTGCGATGCTTGCCGGCGAATACGACGATGGACGCGAACTGCCTGTAGCCAATACGATGCAGGTAGAGGAGAACTTCTGGAACGCAATCCGTTTCGGGCTGGACGCTGAGATGATCGATTTCGGTCTGAGGCAGCGCATTCCGGTGAAGGAAGCGATCGTCCGGCTGACCGACCGGGTATCAACTCATGCAAAGCGGCTGGGACTGGGCGAACACATGGAACGCATCAGGCAGATCATCACAGTCGGCAACGGCGCCCAAAGGCAGATCAGGATGTATCAGGAGACCGGGGATATCCTCGAGGTATTCACGCAAGCAGTCTCCTGGTGCCAGCCGGAACGGCACCAGGAAGAGCGATCTCGATTGTCCGAGCAGTTATGAGCAAGCGCGAATTCTTCAAGGTCATCGAGTTGCCCAGGGCCTTTGCCATCATCGCTGACCAGGTTCCACGCCCTTCGCTCGAAAGTGAGTCAGTGCCCCTGGACGCTTGCTTGGGGCGGTATCTCGCCCGCGATGTATTCGCGGAAGAGGACATCCCCCCCTTCAACCGGTCCATTATGGACGGTTTTGCAGTCAGGTCAAGCGACACTTTTGGCGCTACGGCGGGCAGCCCGGCATATCTGGAGGTGAGCGGGGCAGTCAGAATGGGTATGGCGGCGGACCTCTCGATCGCTCCGGGACAGGCAGCCGCCATACCAACTGGAGGAATGCTGCCGCAGGGGGCAGACGCTGTCGTCATGATCGAACACACTGCTCCCATCGACGAGAGCACGATCGAAGTCGGCAAGCCTGTCGCGCCCGGGGAAAACGTAGTCAGCGCCGGCGAGGACTTCAGAACAGGGGACCTGCTGATGAAGGCGGGGATGCGCCTCAGGCCTCAGGATCTGGGAGCCCTGGCAGCTTTAGGTCACGGATCGATCGACGTCTTCAGGCCGGTCAGGGTAGGCATCCTGTCTACCGGGGACGAGATTGTGGACGTGGACGCTCCCGTTGGACCAGGCCAACTGCGTGACGTCAATTATTATGCGATCGCCGGACTCGTCCGGTCCTCAGGCTCCGAGCCTGTCAGGCTGGGCATATGCCCGGATGACGCGGCTTTGATTCGGGACCGTCTTGCGGGCGCTATCGATACCTGTGATATCGTGATCGTCTCCGGGGGCAGTTCGGTCGGAGCCGCAGACATAGCCCCTGAGGTGATAGATGGACTGGGCGAACCGGGTATCCTTATCCACGGAATTGCGGTCAAGCCGGGTAAGCCTTCGATCATCGCCGTCGCCGATGGGACTCCTGTCTTCGGGCTCCCCGGACACCCGGTCAGCGCTTTCGACATCTACAATCTGCTGGTTGACCGCCTGATCGGTCTATTCTACGGTGGTGAAGACAGTCGTTGGTCGACCCGGCCGCAGATCCGGGCAAAGCTGGGTCGGAACTTGTCATCGGTGTCCGGCCGCGAAGACCGCATCCGCGTCACGCTTGAACAAAGGGAAGATGGGATCTGGGCCAATCCCCTCATGGGAAAATCCGGTCTCATATCACTGCTGGTACGTGCTGACGGGGTGGCTGTCATACCGTTTGAGGCTGAGGGCATCGAGCGTGGCGGCGAGGTCTGCGTTGAACTCTTCTGATGGAGATCATACCTTGAAAGCCAGGCGCAACGTCTACCTGAAGAACATCTCGTTGAGAGAAGCAGGCGGCCGATTGTTCGATGCTCTGAATGAAAAGGGCCTGCTCAAGCCGCTTGAAGGGGATGCCATGGCAGTCGAGGACAGCCTGGGCCGGGTCACATCAGCAGCCGTTTTTGCATCAAGCTCATCACCCCACTACCACTGCGCGGCGATGGATGGATATTCCTTGCATTTCTCCTCCAGCGTCGGCGCCTCCGACAAGGAACCCGTCCGCCTGACCCTGGGGGAAGACACCGAGATGGTCAATACCGGAGATGCGATGCCGGACGGCCACAACGCGGTGATCATGGTAGAGGATGTCGACCAGGTCTCAGCCGGCATGATAGAGATCACCGCGGCTGTTACTCCCTGGCAGCATGTCAGGACTGTTGGCGAGGATATCGTAGCCACTGAGTTGATCCTGCCTGAAAACCAGAGGATCAGACCTGTCGACATCGCCGCGATGCTGGCCAGTGGTCTTACCAGCGTTCCGGTACGCCGCCAACCGCACATCGCCATCATCCCAACCGGTTCAGAATTGGTTCAACCGGGAAACGTCGCAGGGAGAGGGCAGATAATCGAGTTCAATTCACGATTGCTGTCCTCTATGGCAAGTGGGTGGGGAGCGATAGCGAAAAGGCATGAGGTCGTGCCTGATGATTTCGGCGCCGTTGTCGCTGCCCTCTCCTCGGCTGCCGTGGAAAGTGACATCGTCGTGATCAACGCGGGCTCTTCCGCTGGCAGTGAGGACTATACCGTACATGCGATAGCCGAGATCGGCGAGGTTCTCGTGCATGGTGTACGCATCAAGCCCGGCAAACCTGTCGTGCTCGGGATCATCGATGACACCCCCGTCTTGGGGATACCCGGATATCCGGTTTCAGCCGCCCTGACCATGGACCTGTTCGCCAAGCCCCTTATCTACTCTCTCCAGGGGCTGCCGACGCCGACTAGGCACAGGTCCAGGGTGCATATCTCCCGCAAGATCACTTCGAGCATCGGCTCCGAGGAATTCATCCGCGTGAAAGCGGGCCGGGTGGGGGAAAAACTGATCGCTGCTCCCGTGGGACGTGGGGCCGGCGCCCTGATGTCACTAGTGCGCGCGGATGGCCTGCTTCGTATACCGGAGGACAGCGAGGGGGTCAGGGACGGGTCGGAGGTGGAAATCGAGCTGCTGAAGGATCTCGCCGACGTCGAAAACACCATCGTCGCCATCGGCAGCCACGATATCGCTCTGGATCTGCTTGCCAGCGATCTAAGGCGACAGCATCCTGAGCTTATGCTTTCCTCGACCCATGTTGGCAGCCTGGGTGGGTTAATGGCCCTGAAACGGGGCGAAGCCCATCTTGCCGGCACCCACCTCATGGATGAAGAGACCGGTGAATATAACTTGTCCTTCATCAACAGATATCTGCCTGACGCGAAGATCAGACTGATCAACCTGGCATACAGGGAACAGGGCATCATGGTTCGCAGCGGAAACCCCTTGGGAATTAATAGCATCGAGGACATAATCGCCAGGGACGCTGTCTTCATCAACCGCCAGAAGGGCTCGGGAACACGGATCCTTCTTGACTTCAAACTAAAACAAAAACATATCGAACCTGCAACGATGCAGGGCTATGAACGCGAAGAGTATTCCCATATGGCAGTAGCCGCTGCCGTGCTTGATGGGGCAGCGGACGCAGGGCTGGGAATCCTGGCAGCGGCGCGAGCATTGGGTCTTGAGTTCATACCGGTGGCAACCGAGCGGTATGACCTCGCCATTCCCGGAGAGTTCTATCGGATGCCGCAGATACAGGCACTGCTTGAAGTCATGAGCGGGGAAGGTTTTCGGGAAAAGCTGCTATCTCTTGGGGGATATGATACGTCCCGCACGGGAACATTGATGAACTGAGAGCGATAATGTTTGAATGGGATACCCTGGCTGAAGATTCTCTTCATGAAAGCGCCGCCGGATGCCTGGCCGGCCTGGCGGTAGGCGATGCCCTGGGCAGGTCTGCGACGCACGGGAATATGAGCTTCACAGGAAGTGATGGGGCTTTTGGACCCTCCGCTGAACATCAGTTGCACCTGGAGCCAGGGCGTACCGCTGACGGCACTGCCCAGACGATCTGCCTTGCCCGGAGCCTCATAGAGCAAAGAGGCCTGGTTCCTTCAGATTTTGTTGCCGGGCTGGTCGACTGGTATGAGCAGCGGCCGGATTGCATAGGACTGCACACATCAAAAGTGCTCAAGCTCGCGTCAGAGGGAGAGGATTGGGAGAAATCAGCGCTGGAGGTGCAGATATCCGACCCTGCTAGCGCAGGGAGCGGTTCGCTGGTTCGATGCGCTCCGATCGCGCTTCTCGATCACGCTTCACCGACGCTTGTGATAGAAGACAGCCGGCTCAGTTCCCGCGTCACCCATGCTCACTCGCATTGCCAGTGGTCATGCTCTTTCGCCAACCTCGTCATCGTTGAACTGCTGGGCGGGACAAGGCCGGTCAAGGCCGTGGATAATGCCCTCGCAATATGCGCCCATCGCGGTGATGTCAACAAGGATGTCATCGAGCGAGCGAAGCACGCCGCTATCCACAGCGACCGGGAGGCTTTGCGGACGAGCGGATTCGTTCTTGACGTACTGGAGTGCTCTCTCTGGTGCCTGTTGCATACTGATGATTTTGAATCGGCCTTGATGCAAGCAGCCAGGCTTGGCAACGAAGTTGGAAGTATCTGCACTGTCACGGGTGCGTTAGCCGGCGCAGCTTACGGTCTGGACTCGATCCCGCCAGACTGGCTCGAACCGATCACCGAGATAACTCTCCTCGAAGAAATCGCAGTAATACTGGTCGGCATATCCTGAAGTATCGCCCTGCACCTCCCGTGGATACTTCCATCGCGAGCCAGAAGTACGCGCGCCTAAAATCACCCTGTTGCCGCTGTAAATTGTTCAACAATTATTGTCCGAAAAGTCAGCTTTGTAAACAAAGGAATTTCCTCCCCGGTGTTGAACTTCTCGCCGAAGGGCGTGTGCCTGTTTCACCCCTTCATCCCTTATACCCGGCGAAAGACCCTCTTTTTAGAGGGTCTTTCGTTATTCTGACGGAAGAACACATGTGCCCCTGTAAACAGCTCGAGGGCGGCCCTGTAGGCCGCCCTCGTCCACAATCGTCTCTGCGCTTTCTTTTCTTGGTTACATCATGCCGCCAGGTGGCATCATCGGCGCGGCCGGCTCATCTTCCGGCTTCTCCGCGACCACGCATTCGGTGGTCAGGATGTTCTTGGCGATAGATGCAGCGTTCTGGAGAGCCGAACGGGTAACAAGCGCTGGATCGATGATCCCTGCCTTCACCAGGTCCTCATAGTCCTCTGTAGCCACGTTGAGGCCGATTCCGGCTTTTTCTCCCATGACCCGGTTCACAACGACCGAACCTTCGAGACCAGCGTTATCGGCTAGCTGCCGCAAAGGCTCCTCGAGGGCGCGAGCTATGATATTGGCGCCTGTCGCCTCGTCGCCGGCAAGCTTGACGGCCTTGACCGACTTGATCACGTTGATCAGCGCCACGCCCCCTCCGGGCACTATACCTTCTTCAAGGGCTGCCCTTGTCGCGTTCAGCGCGTCTTCGACGCGGTGCTTCTTTTCTTTCATTTCGGTCTCGGTGGCAGCGCCGACCTTGACCACGGCGACGCCACCAGCGAGTTTGGCCAGCCGCTCCTGGAGTTTCTCACGATCGAACTCGGAGTCCGTGGCTTCGATCTCGCCCTTGATCTGCTTGATGCGGCCTTTGATATCAGCGGCCTTGCCTGCGCCGTCGACGATAGTCGTGGTTTCCTTGGTGACGACCACCTTCCTGGCTTTGCCGAGCTGGTCAACCGATGTGTTCTCCAGCTTGTGTCCCAGCTCCTCACTGATGACTTCACCGCCAGTAAGTATGGCGATGTCCTCAAGCATGCGCTTGCGGCGCTCGCCAAAACCGGGGGCCTTGACCGCAAGGCCGGTGAAGGTTCCGCGGAGCTTGTTGACCACGAGAGTCGCCAGGGCTTCACCTTCTACGTCCTCGGCAATTATGAGCAGGGGCTTGCCGCTCTGTATGACCTTCTCCAGCACAGGCAGGAGGTCCTGAACCGCGCCGATCTTCTGGTTGGCCATCAGGATATAAGGATCCTCGAGAACAGCCTCCATGCGCTCCTGGTCAGTGATCATATAGGGTGAGAGATAGCCCTTGTCGAACTGCATACCCTCGGTGAACTCAAGGTCCATGCCGAAGGTCTGGCCCTCTTCCACATTGACTACGCCATCTTTGCCGACCTTTTCGATTGCGTCGGCGATAACGTCGCCGATAACACGGTCGTCCGCCGAGATGGTGGCAACGCGGGCGATGTCCTCCTTGCCGGAGATCTCCTTGGCCTGCTTCTTGATGTTCTCGACGGCCACGTCGACTGCCTGCTCGATGCCTCGCTTGAGGGCCATCGGGTTCGCTCCGGCTGCTACGTTGCGCAGGCCCTCACGCACGATCGCCTGGGCGAGCAGGGTGGCTGTCGTGGTGCCGTCACCAGCTACGTCGTTGGTCTTTGTGGCTACCTCACGCACCAGCTGCGCGCCCTGATTCTCAAAAACATCCTCGACCTCGATCTCGCGTGCAATTGTAACGCCATCGTTGGTGATCGTCGGCGCGCCGAACTTCTTATCCAGCACGACGTACCTGCCCTTGGGGCCGAGAGTTATCTTGACCGCGTCGGCAAGTATGTTCACGCCCTTCTCGAGCGCTCGCCGCGCTTCTTCGTCAAACTTGATTTCTTTAGCCATTTCGTCTCACTCCTTTCTTCAGTTATTTCTTGACTACCTTGGCAAGGATGTCACTGGCCTTCATGATCAGTACTTCCTCACCTTCGATCTTGACCTCAGTGCCGCCATACTTGCTGTAAATGACCTCGTCGCCCTTCTTCACGTCGAGCGGCACACGCTTGCCGTGCTTGTCCATCCTGCCGTCGCCCACGGCGACGATCTTGCCCCGCTGCGGCTTCTCCTGTGCGGTGTCAGGTAGAACGATCCCGCTTGCGGTAACATCCTCCGACTCAACAGCCTTGACGATCACCCGGTCCTCAAGTGGTTTCAAATTCATGGTACATCCCTCCTTCGTCATTTTTGTGCATCGGCTGCGAGCGCAGCAATGATGCCTTCCAGAATTCTGGCACTCTCAATAGTAGAGTGCCAATCGCATATGATAATTACCCAATCAGGTTTTGTCAAATTAAGCGATACAGGTTGACTAGAACAACAAAAACCGCTGCAAATGAGCGGTTTATATCAACTCTGGGATCAATCCCGCCAATGTTCCGAAAAACTCTGTTATCCGTCTTCCTTATCTTTTCTTTCAGCCTCGAAGACGTGTTTGAAACACTGCTCCGCGCCGGGACACCATTCTATGCAGGAAGACGGCTCCCGCGTGACCGTACGCTTGCATTCCGGACACTTGGCCTTGGACTCTCCGGTAAAGAGCTCCACCTCCCCGCCGCAATACGGGCACTCTTTTATCGTTATCTCAACATCGCTGCCTGGGCACTTGACCTTCATGTGCTATTACACCTGCTTCCAGATCCGGGTACTTTCTAAACCTTGAATCCCTTATTATCACAATAGCAGTATTCCACTACCGAAGGTTACCAAACCAGAGGAAGGGCTGCCGTGACAAAAATCAATTATGAAAGACCGGGACTCGCACAGGCTGGCGGTTGCCGGGCTTTCGCAATCTCAGTGGTCATCATCTGCCTGCTGCCTTTGCTGGCAGGATGTACAGACGACCCGCCGGACACCTCTGCGCCGGAACGGGTCGAGATCGACCGGGCCTCTGACTGGACTGGCGCACTTCTGTATATAGCTGACGGCGAAGGCCCTGTTCCAAGCCTTGGCAGCATCCGCATCTATGATAATGTCAGCGGGTTTGTGGAAACCACTGTAGAGCAGACCTTTGCCGCCAATCCCAGCGACCTGTTCGTCAGCGAAAACCGCAGCCGGATGTATGTCAGCAGCATGGCAAACGGGATCGTCGATCTGTTTTTCTGGGACGGCAACGGCTGGCGAAGGGGTACCAGCAAGATTGATACACCTGCCACCAGGCTTTTCGCCATGGAAAACGGGCCAGATCAGTTGCTCTATCTGGCTGGCAGCACGATGACCGGGGAAGCCGGGGCTCTATACAGGCTCGACACGAATACCGACGACGTCATCCCCGAACCTGTGGTGATCCCTTCGATCACAGAGGCAAGGGGGGTAACCTGGTCCGCAGATGCTTCGCTTGCTTTCGTTACGGGCCCGGGGGCAGATGGACCGACGCTGCAGACACTTTCATGGCCGGCAGCCGAAGCTACTGGCTCTGTCTCACTTCCGGTCAACAAGGTGAACCAGGTGCAACTTTCCCCGGATGGGCTGGTTCTCTATGTAGCCTGCGAAGGGACCATCCTGACTGCTGACCCCGTTGACGGCAAACTGATAAGTTCGCTAAGTCCCTCCGCAGATCCATCGACGGAGTATTATGATGTCGCCTTCAGCGCCGACGGCCGCTACCTGTTCACCCCTGGCACTGTGCCAGATGGCGATGCGACCCTCTTCATCATCGACCTTGCGACCGGCTCCGTGATTAGCCAGGTCACCCATGTAGGCGCCAGGGCCAATGGCATAAAGAGGATAGAGTGATATGCCGGAGCTGCCGGAAGTAGAGATCGCCAGGCTTGGACTTGCTTCCTGCGTCACTGACCGCGAGATTGAGTCGGTTCTTGTGCACCGGCGCCAATCCATCAGGACCCCCCGGGAAGACTCCGAATCGTTTGCCCTCATGCTCCGCGGCCACAGGGTTCTGAGACTCCAGCGGCAAGGCAAGGCGCTCCTGTTCAGTTGCAGCCGGGGTCTCGTGATGGTCTTTCACTTCAAGCTCGGCGCATTTGTGCGCTGTCATGACTATGCGCTGGCTGAAACTAACGGTGTCTGCATGAACTTCGCCGGGAACGGGTCACTCGAGTTCAGCGACATGGGTCTGAGCGAGTTCCACCTTGTTCCGGTGGATGAACTGTCGTCGGTGCAGGTCATAAAACCGGGCCTGGATCCCCTTTCCCGGGCCCTGAGCCCGCAACGGCTTGCCCGGGTGTTACCGGCCAACCGGCAACTGAAAGCGGCGATGACTGACCAGGATATACTGGCAGGCATCGGCAACACCTATTCCGACGAGATCTGCTGGAGGGCTCGCATGATGCCGACCCGCAAAGTCTCAAGCCTGTCAAACCAGGACTTCGCGGTGTTGACGCACGAAATCAAAGCGACTCTCAGGGAGGCTATTCGCAAAGGTGGCGAGAGAGGATTCCGTGGACCTGACGGTCGCGAGGGTCGCTACGAACCGGCGGTCCACGGGAAGGACGGCCGGCCCTGCCCCCGAGATGGCGCCCTGATCACGGCTATCTCAGCTGGACGCAAGACTTACTATTGCCCTGCGTGTCAGGAGTAAAGATAGAAATCCCTGTCCCAAATAGATAGAATTCTTGTCCTGGAAAGTCTGGAAACAGCTTTACGTCCCCTGAGGAACCGAGCTATCTTCAGCCACTACCAAAAGGAGATGTTCTATGCCTGCTTTAGACCCGTCCAAAATCAGAAACGTCGCTGTTATCGGCCACCGCGGGACCGGCAAGACGAGCCTGACTGAGGCGATGCTTTTTACCGCCGGCGCGGTAAACCGCCAGGGTGCTGTCGAGCAGGGATCGACGGTGGCTGATTATGAGGAGGATGAGAAGCGGCGGCAGCACTCCATTTCCGGAGCCCTTTGCCACCTTGATTGGGACAACCGTCACCTGAATATCATCGATACGCCGGGCGATCCGAGCTTTCATGCAGACACGATCGCATCGCTGCGTGTAGTTGAAGGGGCGATCGTCGTGATGAATGCGGCAGCGGGACTCGAAGTACAGCATGAGCGGCTTTGGAAGCACTGCGAAGACAACAACGTCGGCCGGGTCGTCGTTGTCAACATGATGGACCGCGAGCGGGCCGACTTTATCGCTTGCGTGAGTCAACTGGAAGAGAGCTTCGGCCAGGGAGCCGTAGCCGCTCAGCTGCCGATCGGCAGCGAGGATGGCTTCGCGGGAGTGATAGACCTCCTGACGATGAAGGCTTACGGGTACGAAGGCGACAAGGCGAAGGAGTTGGACATTCCGGATGAGTTGACCGACCAGGTCGAGGAGTATCGGGAAAAGCTCATGGACGCAGTCGCAGAGAATGATGACGCGGTCATGGAAAAATACCTCGAAGGCGAGAAGCTCACCAACGAGGAGATGATGTCCGCCATGAAAAAGGGTGTCGCCGCGGGAACCGTCTACCCGGTCCTCGCAAGCAGCGCCACCCGCACTGTCGGCGCCGACCGCCTGCTGGATATCCTGGTAGCCGCTGTCCCCTCCCCCGCCAAGAGCGCGGTTGTCCCCGCCCTGGATTCCGAGTCCGGGGATGAGATCTCGCTTGAATGCAAGGCGGACCAACCCCTGGCGGCTTTCGCTTTCAAGACGCTGGCCGACCCTTTTAGCGGCCGCATCACGGTCCTTCGCGTGTTTTCAGGCGAGCTGAAGAGTGATAGCAATGCCTACAATCCTGTTTCAAAGAGCAAGGAACGCATCGGGCAGCTGCTGCGCTTGCAAGGCAAGGAGAACCAGCCTGTCGATGCCCTGGGCCCAGGGGATATCGGTGCCGTTGCCAAGCTGAAGAACACAAACACAGGCGATTCGCTCTGTTCCGAATCAAGGAAGGTCATCTTCGCCCCACTCTCATTCCCCAACCCGGTCATGTCATTCGCCGTGGAGCCAAAAAGCAAGGGGGACGAGGAGAAGATAGGTACTTCACTCAAGCGGCTGCAGGAAGAAGATCCGACCCTGGTGGTCAACCGCGACCCACAGACCAACGAACTGGTCGTTTCAGGCCTCAGCCAGGTACATGTGGAAGTGGTCATCGACCGCATGAAGGAAAGATTCGGGGTCGAGGTCAACCTGAAGACGCCACGTGTCCCCTACCTCGAGACCATAAAGAAGCCCGCCAAGGCCCAGGGGAAATACAAGAAGCAGACAGGGGGCCGCGGACAGTACGGCGACTGCTGGCTGGAAATCGAGCCGCTCCCCCGAGGAGAGGGCTTCGAGTTTGTCGATAAGGTAGTCGGCGGTGTCATACCGCGTGGCTTCATTCCAGCTGTGGAAAAGGGTGTCATCGAGGCGATGAAGGAGGGAGAGCTCGCTGGCAGCCCTATCGTCGATATGAGGGTCACTGTATACGACGGCTCCCACCACCCGGTCGACTCTTCAGAGATGGCGTTCAAAATCGCGGCATCCATGGGACTGAAAAAAGCAATGGCGGATGCCTTACCTGTCATCCTCGAGCCGATCATGACCGTCCATGTGGCGGTCCCGGAGGACAACGTGGGAGATGTCATCGGCGATATGAACTCCCGCAGGGGCAAGGTACTGGGGATGGAACCCAAGGGCAAGATGAATGAAGTGAACGCCGAGGTACCACTGGCTGAGATGCTTTCCTACGCCCCCGACCTGCGCTCTATGACAGGTGGCAGGGGTGACTACACGATGGAGTTCCTCCGCTATGAAGAAGTCCCGGCGCACCTGGCCCAGAAGATCGTTGAGGAAAACAGGGCGGAGAAGGAAGAGGAGTAGCGTCGGGACCAGTGCGTGGAACAATTTTGACAAAGATGCTATAATTTACTATCTTCAATCTCGACAGGCAGCGGTCAGGAGCTGACAGTTTCATGAAGAGTTGCAGGAAAGAGTACCATAAACCCGTACTGGTGAAGCTGGACAACATCAAGCGCATTACGCTGGAATGCCCGGAATTCAGCTGCAGCATTGCGGTGCCGCCACCTCCGGCTCCCTGAGTCCGAACAGGAATTCAAAAAGCGGCCCATGGCGGGCCGCTTTTTTTATCAATAAACGCGTCTCGGATCAGACTGCTTCTACCAGTTCGACTTCCGGAACTTCCTTGCGCAGCCTCTGCTCGATTCCCATCTTTAACGTCATCTGAGACATCGGGCAACTCCCGCATGCTCCGGTAAGCTTGATCTTGACGGTTCCATCCTCGGTCACGTCTATAAGCTCAAGGTCTCCCCCGTCCTGTTGCAGGGCAGGCCTGATATTCTCGAGTGCTTGCTCTACTTTATCACGCAACATCCAGCTCACCTCCTTAAAGGGCGCACAATCATTGTACCCGTCTAATTATGCCAGAAACACACGGGCATGCATAACCATCGACCCGATTGCTTTCCGTCCAGGCAGATTGTTACCATGCAACCATGCGTTCTGTGCGATGGCATACGCTTCCTGTCCCTTATGAGACTGTAAGAACGCTGTCCAAAGCCTTGGGCTCCAGCGATGTCCTGGCTGCGGTCCTGGCAAGGCGAGGCTTCAGCGACCCGGCCGCCGCGCACGAGTTCCTTTCCACGGGCGGCAACCTTCATGACCCGTACGATTTTCCTGATATGTCAGCCATCCGGGAACGGATTCAGTCAGCTATCCAGTCCGGAGAAGAGATATGCATCCACGGCGATTATGACGTAGACGGGGTCACTTCCACGGCCCTGCTCGTTAGCGTGTTGCGGCATCTGGGAGCGAAGGTCTCAAGCCACATCCCGGACCGTTTCAGTGAAGGTTACGGTATAGCTGCCAAGACTGTTGAAGCCATCGCCGCCAGCGGGACCAAGCTCCTGATGACCGTCGATTGTGGCATAAGTGCGCGGAAAGAGATAGGTCTTGCCCGGCAGCTCGGGATGGATGCTATCGTCATCGACCACCACCGTCCGGCAGAAGGCAGCACCCCCGAAGCCTTGCATGTTTCTCCGCTCCTTTGTGATTACCCCTGCAAGGATCTGGCGGGCGTAGGGCTCGCGTTCAAGGTGGCGCAGGCCATCCTGGGCCACCAGGGTGATGATCCCGGGCAGTTTCCAGCCGTACTGCAGGAACAACTCGACCTCGTCGCTCTCGGCACGATCGCTGATGTAGTGCCGCTCCTGGGAGAGAACCGTAATCTGGTGAAGCGGGGCCTTTCCCAGTTGGCCCGCACGCGCCGGCCTGGCCTTATCGCCCTCATGCGCGATGCGCTCGTGGAGCCGGCGGATATCAACACCGGCATCGTCGCCTTCCGACTGGCTCCACGCCTGAACGCCGCCGGTCGCCTGGAGAGCGCTGGCATCGCCCTCGACCTGCTGCTGGCTGATGACGAGGCGGGCGCAGCAAAAATCGCCGCTCACCTCGGCTCCCTGAACCGGGAGCGCCAACGGATAGAGAACCTGATGCTGGCTGATGCCCAGGGGTTGATCGGACAGTTGCCCGAGGAAGCCAGAGCAGCCCGCGGCTACGTGCTGAGCATGCAGGGATGGCATGAAGGGGTGATCGGCATCGTCGCTTCCAAGATTGCGGAACTGCACAATCGGCCGGTGATAATGATCGCCGAGGGTGACGAACTGGGCAAGGGTTCAGGTCGCAGCATCGCCTCTTTTGACCTGCACAGGGCGCTGACAGAGCTCCAGGATCACCTGGAGGTCTTCGGAGGCCACAGGGCCGCGTGTGGCCTCACGATCAGGACAGACCGGATTGCAGCCTTTCAGACAGCATTCGGCTTGCACGCAGACTCTGTCATCAGTGAAGTTGACCTGAAACCCAGCCGAATGATCGACGCACTCGTGAGCGGAAGGGAACTGACGCTCGATCTTGCCGAGGAGCTGTCGCGCATGGAACCGTTCGGCATGGGTAACCCATCAGTAGACCTGCTCGCGCCCGGGGCTCGAATGCTTGGTTGCAGGACAACGAGAGATGGCCGGCACCTGCAGTGTCAGGTGGAATCAGGGGGTGCGCGGTCTTCGGCTATCGGATTCGGCCAAGGTCACCTGGTTGAAAAGGTCGGAGCTTCGCCAAAGTGGGACGTCGTATTCCGTCTGGAGCAGAACGAATACATGGGCTCGGTATCACCGCAGTTGAAGCTCAGGGATGTTTATCCACACGAACACGAAGATCTCCCGGAAGATACCAGATGCACCGCTCATTGCAGTATCGATTGCCCGGAAAGGTTGCGGGGTGATGAGTTCTGGCAACTGGCACGCGCCGGTGAGTTGATACCCCCTTCATGGCGATCGCCGAACGACGGCAGCTTCGGCATCAGCGACCGCATCGTCGACCGCCGCGGTATCGGCGGCATACATGGACTGGTAACCATGCTTGCTTCCTGCGGCGAGGATCTGTTGCTGCTGACGGCTGATGTGGCCCGCAGGCGCAAACTGGTCACTGAGGAATTATCACTGGCGCGAAGCAGCGCCAGTAACGTCTTTTTCGCCAGCGCCCGGTGCAGTAGCGCTTACATCGGCAACACTGCGGAGCTGGCTGGCGACGAAAGAGGCATCATGCTAGCGGATTTCGCTACTGTCACGAGATTCCCGGAGCTGGCAAAAGGGTTCGGGCACCTAGTATTCATCGACCCGCCTTTCAGCCCCCGGGTCTTTTCCGCTATCATCTCAGCGTCACCCCAGGCTTTCGTTCATTTATTCTACTGTGCCGATGAGGTACAATTTACTCAAAAGGTGCTCGAAAACGAGTATCAGTTACGGGCTCCATTGAAGAAGGTTTACAGACACCTCAAGGCGGGCGATGGCAACCCCCTCGACGATACCACTGAAAGACTTCTTCTGTCTGGTGGCCGGTTTATCCGTCAACCCAGGATGATTGCCGGCTGCATCCAGGTCTTGCAGGAGTTAGGGCTGGTGCAGTTTGTTGAAGAGGGTGCCGATAGGGGAATCGTGCTGACTGACGCTGGAGCTGCAGACCTCGAAGAGTCACGAACCTACCGGCAGGCAGATAACTTTTATAAGGAGTGTTCATCATTCTTGAGCAAGTCGCTAAACGAGAGGATGACCTAGACGCTGCGGAAAACGCGTTAAGGGATCTTTTTGGAGCCATCAGGGCTTACAACCCCAATTTCGACCGGGACCTGATAACGCGCGCTTTCAACTTCTCGCGCGCCCAGCATGAGGGCAGGCTGCGTGAAAGCGGGGAGGAGTTCATTCATCACCCGCTCGGCACCGCCCGAATTTGCGCAGAACTCCACCTGGACAGCGTGACTATCGCTTCAGCCCTGCTGCACGATGTGGTAGAAGACACCCCGACGACCGTCGAGACGATCCGCGAACAATTCGGGGAAGAAGTAGCAGAGATCGTTGACGGCCTGACCAAGATGCAAAAAGTGTCATTGAAGAGCCAGGAGGAGGAACAGGCAGACAACATCCGCAAGATGATCATCGCGATGGCCAAGGACATCCGCGTCATCCTGATCAAGCTGGCGGACCGGACGCATAACATGCGGACCCTTTGCTACCTGGACAAACAACGGCAGATAAAGAAAGCCAAGGAAACGCTGGAGATATACGCTCCCCTGGCGCACCGTCTCGGTATCTACAGCCTCAAGTGGGAACTGGAGGACCTTGCCTTCGCTGCCCTGCATCCCCGCAAGTACTCTGAGCTGCAACAGATGGTGGCCCAAAGAAGGACGGACCGCGAGCAATATGTCGCCGAGGCTGCACGCTACCTGAACGACGAGCTCATCAAGGTCGGCATCGACGCCCAGATCGAGGGCCGGGCCAAGCACTTTTACAGTATCTATACGAAGATGGTCAAGCGCGGCAAGGAGTTCAACGAGATCTATGACCTGACGGCCATGAGAGTCCTGGTGGACACGGTCAAGGATTGCTACGGTGCCCTCGGGATCATCCACTCCCTCTGGAAGCCCATGCCCGGCCGTTTCAAGGATTATATCGCCATGCCCAAATTCAACATGTACCGCTCGCTGCACACGACAGTGATAGGGCCTCAGGGAAAGCCGCTCGAGATCCAGATCAGGACCCACAAGATGCACCAGACAGCGGAGTACGGCATCGCCGCCCACTGGCTTTACAAGGAAGAGGAGGGTTCGAGGAAAAAGTCCAAGGAGCAGGCAGCGGACAAACTCTCCTGGCTGCGCCAGATGATGGAGTGGCAGAACGACACGGAAGACCCCAAGGAGTTCATGAAGACCCTGAGGATCGACCTTTTTGAGGAAGAAGTCTTCGTGTTCACTCCCAAAGGCGAGGTCATCAGTCTGGCGGCTGGCTCTACGCCTGTGGATTTCGCGTATGCAGTGCACACAGACGTGGGTCATCACTGCGTCGGCGCCAAAGTGAACGGCCGCATAGTCCAGTTACAGCACCAGCTCAATAGCGGTGATTTCGTAGAGGTACTGACATCCAAGTCGAGTAAGGGTCCTTCGCGAGACTGGCTGAACTTCGTCAAGACCTCCCGCGCCCGGAACAAGATTCGCCAGTGGTTCAAGACCGAACGGCGACAGGACTCAGAACATATCGGTAAAGAGATGCTCCAGGATGCCCTGCGGCGCAAAGGTCTGGCCAGCCAGAAGATCGTGGCGTCACCAGCCTTCATTGATTTGACAAGGGCCATGGGGTTCCTGAAAGCCGAGGACCTTTACGTCAGCCTTGGAACAGGAAAGACGTCACCACAACAGGTGGTGACAAGGATCACGCGCCACCTCGAAGATGCTGGCGAGATACCTTCCCTGGTCACCAAGACGACCTCTGTTCCCGCCAGGGAGCGCGCCGCGATAGCAGCACCCAGGGAGCTCGGCATCAGCGTCGACGGGGTCAGCGACGTTGGCATACGCATCGCCAAGTGCTGCAAGCCGCTACCAGGAGACAAGATCGTAGGCTACATCTCCCTCGGCAAGGGTGTGAGCATCCACCGCAAGGATTGTCCTAACGCGAGGGCATTGGACAAACAGTCTCATGAGCGTTTCATCCATGTTGCCTGGCAGGGTGCGTCAACCAAACCATTCCGGGCCGAATTCCAGGTCGATGCGATGGACCGCAGCCATCTTCTCGAAGACATCACCAGGACGATGAGCGAATCGGGTGTCAATATCGTAGCCGCTCAATGCAATACCGCCACGGACAACATCGTAAAGGACAGATTCGTGGTGGAAGTCGGCGACGCCCAACTGCTGGATTCGGTGCTCGAAAACATCAAGCTGCTTGATACGGTCTTTGATGCTTACAGGATCACGCCGGGCAATGAGGACGAACTGGATTAGCTGAATCGGTTCCGGGGCGCTACTGGAGTATCTTGCCCGGGTTGAGAATTCCCTCCGGGTCGAACACCTTCTTGATCGCGGCCATCATACCCAAAGAAACCGGGTCACGCATCATGCTCATATAAGCAGATTTGGTGATCCCTATCCCATGTTCGCCGGATATCGTCCCGCCCAGCTCGACGGCCGCCCTGAATAACTCGCTTATTGCCTCTTCTGTGCGCATCATCGCTGTCGGATCGCGCCTATCGGTCAGGATGTTCGGGTGCAGGTTCCCGTCGCCAACGTGGCCGAAGACGGCAATCCTGAGGTCATACCTCTTGCTGATTGCAGTGATCATCTCGTGCATCAGACCGATATTCCCGACCGGCACGCAGATGTCTTCACCTATCTTGCTCGCCGCCACCTGCCCCAAGGAAGGCGAAACCGCCCTCCTCCACTCCCAGAAATCCTCGCAAGATTCGTTTTGAGCTGTTTTCACGGTCTCACCGCCATTACTGGTTGCAGCAGCAACTGCCTGATCCAGCATGCCGGCAACGCAATCGTCACTGCTGCCGTGCAGTTCGACCAGCAGTACTGCAGCAGAGACCGGCAGACGGCCGGGCAAATACCGATCCAGGCATTCGAGAGTCGTACGGTCCATGATCTCGAGCGCGGCAGCCTCGAGGCCTTCAGCACCGATTGCGCGGACTGCAGCCAAAGCGTCGCTGAAGTCACTGAAGCTGAAAAAAGCAGCGGATCTCGCCCGGGGAGCCTGGATTAGTCGCAAAGTCGCCTCTGTTATCACTGCCAGCGTGCCCTCGGACCCTACAAGCAGTCTGGTCAGGTCATAACCGGCGACATCGCGGCGTGCGGTGCTGCCCGTCCGCAATACCTCCCCCGTGGCAAGAACGGCCTCGAGACCCAGCACATAGTCACCAGTGACCCCATACCTTGAACCGTAGGCACCGCCGGCGTTCTCTGCGATGTTGCCGCCTAGAGTACACACCCGAGTCGAACCAGGATCGGGGGGGTAGAAAAGACCGTGATGAGCCACCGCATCCTTGAAATCACCGTTTATCACGCCCGGCTGGACAACTGCTTTCTGATTCTCGACATCAAGGCCCAGAATACTGTTCATCCGGTCGAAATGCAGGACTATCCCGCCACGGTTGGCCAGAGCGCCTCCAGAAAGCCCTGTGCCAGCGCCCCTGGGCACAAGCGGGATCTTGCCCGCAGCCGCCTCTTTCACAATAGACACAACTTCGTCTCGGGACCCCGGATGGACCACCAGATCAGGAATACCGGTTTCTGAAGTCGCGTCGTATCCATAACAGATCATGTCTTCGGGCGAGTCCTGCACATGCTCGCCCCCGACTATCTTCCTGATTCTCCGCTCAAATCCCGGTCTCAAGGACATTTTCCCCGCCATCAGGCCAGGTTTACGTGAAAGCTGGCCGTTGGATAGTATCCATCTCCCCCTGCGGCCTCATCGCCGCCAGAATCTCAATAGTAATCTTCACACAGACGGAAATCCAACAGATGCACCCATAAAAAAGGCATCGAGTGTTCCGACAATAATAATAGAGATAGTAATTATCTCGCTTTTTCCTGTGCAATAATCTAATAAGTCGTTATCGACGGGGGTAATGAAGAAATGATCTGGGCAAGAGGGATGAGCAACAAACCGGCACACTTTACTTTTCTCGGGCTGCTCCTGCTCGTGGCCTTTTCAATATTGTGTGTGTATCCGTCTTCAGCACAAGCTTATGACAATGAAGAACTGGAATTCCTGACCCTCATCAACAACTATCGCGCCCAGAACGGTCTGCCCGCGCTGACGCTATCCACGTCACTATCCAATGCAGCTGAAGGCCACAGCTACGACATGGCGGTCAGAAACTACTTCTCCCACACCAGCCAGGATGGCCGCAGCCCATGGGACCGGATCCGTGCCGCTGGATACGGTTATAACACATGGCTAGGGGAGAACATCGCCGCAGGCTACAGTACAGCCGCCACAGCTTTCGAGGCATGGCGTAACTCTCCCGGGCACAACGCGAATATGTTGAGCGGCAATTTCCGGGCTATCGGAATCGGCAGATACTACCAAGCCGGGTCCACTTATGGTTGGTATTGGACCACCGATTTCGGCGGAGTCTCTGAAGACAGTACGCCTCCCACCATCAGCGTCCCGCCGCCGACGGGGGGCTCCTACGTCAGCGGTACGGTCATCATTTGGGCGAATGCTTACGACAATGTCGGCATCAACAAAGTGGATTTTTACATCGACAACATCCTTGTCGGGACTGATACGACCTACCCCTTCACCTACAACTGGAACACGACAGGCTACGGCGCCGGGGCCCACACACTCAAGGCCGTCGTTACTGACACAGCTGGGTTCACAGCGGAGAGCACTTGCGCCGTCACGGTGGACAACTTCACGCCCTCCATGCGTTATTTCTTCACATGGTACGACCAGTCGAGCAGCCAGTGGCGCGACTGGGTACTGATGGCAAATCCTGCGGGCGGCGCTGGTACGGCCAGGGCCGCGGTAATGGTCGACTCCACGACTTATGCAGACCGAAACATCGACGTTGGCGCGCCCGCCGAGACACCAGCCTTCAACGGCGTTATAGGCGGTCCCGTCACGGTCGCGACCACGCAACCACTTATCACGAGCCAGCGGGTGCTGTATAAGAACTCCTTCAACGAGATACCGGCCATCTGGGAAAACCAGCTGGAAAGCACATACTATTTCACGTGGTATGACTCGAACGCATCCCAGGGCTGGAAGGGCGACTGGATCCTGATAGGCAACCAGGGATCCCAGACAGCGAACGTGGAAGTCTATATCGGAGGATCTTTGAAAGGTACCTACTCTATCCCTGTCGGCGGACGAGTAACCCCCTCATACTCGAACACGACGGACGGACCCGTCAAGGTGGTCTGCACCAATAACCAGCCATTGATCGTGAGCCAACGTGTGCTCTACAAGGACTCTTTCAATGAAGTGCTGGGAGTCCCCGAGTCCAAGCTGGGAACCGAGTATAATTTCACATGGTACGACAGCAGGCGTGAAAACAACATGAAAGGCAACTGGATCCTGGTCGGAAACATGGATTCCGAGCCAGCTCTCGTGGATATATACATCGGTGCGAACCATATGGGCAGGTATGACGTGCCAGCGGGCGGTCGGATAACTCCCCAATACCCTGGAGTCATGGATGGTCCGGTTAAAGTCGTCTCGGTCAACGGACAAAGGATCATCGCCAGCCAGCGGATCCTTTATCAGAGCAGCTTCGAGGAATTCCAGGGCCTGACAGCCGCTGATACCGGCACTGACCTCTGGTTCACCTGGTACGATTCCAAGAGGGCCAACAACATGAACGGCAACTGGATCCTGATAGCCAATCCCAGCCAGACTGACGCCGTGGTCGATATTTACATCAATGGCGGCCTAATGCAGCGGGTAGACGTTGCAGCTGGCGGGAATGTACCGTTGTCCTACCCGAATACCATCGGCGGACCGGTGAGGATTGTATCAACGAACAACATACCGCTGTTCGTCACCCAGCGAGTCGTGTACCGTGACAGCTTCAATGAGATCGGCGGCATGAAACTGCAATAATGTCAGGCTGGATGGAAGTGTCCGATTCACTTAATCTGCCTTAATTTGACTTCGGGCCGCACCATTGGCGAATATCTAGGTTGAGGGCAGGAGCGCGGGAGACACGGGGGCAGATTGGGTAGAAGACCTGGTAGACCACCTGCTACGTTATTCAAACACTCTCAAAGACGACATTTTCCTTTTAAATAGCCTTAAACGGCACATGAAGAAGATCTCCGCTTAGTCTCTGAAACACTTCTTTCCCGCCTCAGTTAGTCCTCATTGATTTTCTCACACCCTTCTGGATTGTCAATCCGTTTCACTTCCATTGTTGACATTTCGTACTACTTGTGTTATTATGAGTAATCCTCGCACCTTCACATTCTCTAGGACCGTAATCTCTCCGTAGATATTGTGTGGATAGTTTCCGGTCTTAGAAAATCAATTGAATAAAGGAGTGATTAGCAATGTCATCAACCCTCGCAGCAAAAATGAGCCTCGATTGGCTTAATAATGAAGCAAGATGGAAAGTTGATGAAGCAATTACCACCCCCTGGAAGCTGCTTTTCGTTGTAAAGCAGTGCATGGATATCTGTGATGAGATCGGCGAATCCTATCGCGCTCGCTCTGTGATAGACCGCGGTCTCCACAGAGCACTGATATTGGTCAAATCATTTGAAGATGCCTACAAAATTGCTGAACTCGGCAAGAGGTATCATGAGAATGACGAAGTTGGGGCCTTCAACCATGACGCCCGTTTTATGAATGTGGCACTGAAAAAGGCCATCCAGCTGGCAACCTCGCACCAGGAAGCTGTCAAAGTGCACTCCTTCGCCGAGCCTATTCATTTCTCCGGAAATGGTGAAGTTTGTCGCTATGCGCTTTCGAAAGCCGCCTATCTTCGCAATGAAGAAGCAGTGCTAAATAGTCCTGCCTTCAAGAACTTCCTGAAGCAATAACCCTCAATCCATTCAAGGAGGTGTAAGTAATGTTACGATTCTTCATCACAAACATGGATGAAGCCCTAAAGGGAATCAAAAAACCCGAGGGCCAAAAGGCTGGGCTCAGAAGGGGCATAAAGGAAATAACCAGTGATTTACTCGGCGTGTTTATGGATCAGCAAGAGGTAATTTTCAGAGCAGAATCCGATCCGGAATACACCATGATCAATGTGGAAATTCACGTCATTCCGGAAAACTATAACGAGGTGGATCTCATACAGTTGCCCGGTCTGATCCAGCGAGCCATCTACCAAACATTCCGCGTCAGGGGTATATCACAAGTCCCTGTCAAGGTTTACATTGTGAAGATGGTCTGCCACACAGATAGCAAAGCAAAACAGCCCTGCCCCGCCTAGGGGGAAAAATCAGAACTTTATAAAGAGCCGACGTTCGAATCGTCGGCTTTAACTTTTGTGCTTAATGTTTAGCGTCCTGTCCGGGGTGTACGATATTAAAATAAAATTATGCCTACATATAGGCATAATATCAAGTGGTTGACATGGTAGACCACCTGCTACGTTATTCAAACACTCTCAAAGACGATATTTTCCTTTTAAATAGCCTTAAACGGCACATGAAGAAGATCTCCGCCTAGCCCTCAAAAGGGCAGTAAACAAACTCACTCTTAATTATCCCGTAATTTCTCCATAACCGAGTCAAAAGGGTCATAAGGCATCGCGCCAATGTGGATTCTCTTAATTTTACCCTTCTGATCAAACTGGTAGCTGATCTTTTCACCGATATAACCGTATTCGCTGCCTGATAATATTTCAAATTCATTTTCACTAATCTGTTTCAGTCTATAAGGCTTTGTTAGTGGTCTATTCCCTTCAAGATAGAAAGCAACTAACTCTTGATTTATCTTCCTAATATCTACCTCTACTGCATGCATGGTAAATCTGCCCGTGTATTTATTGATATTTGACACCTTGTTTTCTTGATAATCATCATATTTTTCTACGATATGATTTAGGAAGTGAAACATTGTATCGGCGAGTTCTGCGGCCATTCCGTCCCACGAGTTCGTCAGTACAATCACCCCAAGCTGATTTTTATTTTCCCATGAGATTTGTGTAATAAAACCAGGGAAGCCTCCACTGTGACCTATGACTTTAGCGTCATCAACCTTCCAAATGCCACAACCAAGACCTCGTTTTATTTCATCGTCGTCAGTGATCCATTGGACACGTTGCATTTCTTTTTTACTTTCTCGATCTATCAACTTGTCGTTATCAAGAAACTGTGCGGCGATATATTTACATAAGTCTTCAGTATTTGAGTAAAAGCCTGTCGCGGGACTCATTGCATGGGTTTTTACATGGGGATATTCTTCTCTTTGTTTTCCTGGAATGTATCTACCGTGTCCGGTTGCCATTCTTGAGGCATTGCTTCTATCGTAATCCGGACCTGTATTTTTCAGGCCAAGTGGCTTAATGATATTTACCTCAACATATTCTTTATAAGTAATACCCGTTACTTTCTCTATCAACTGCCCGAGGACACTTGGTCCAAAATTGGAATATTTAAATTTCTCATTATTCGGATAAGGGTTTTTAGTATCGTGAATCTGTTCAATCAGCTGATCCTTATTTAGAAAATCTTCTTCTAGTATCCAAAAACCATTTTTTATTCCATCACGGCGCATTCCTGATGTGTGTGTAAGTAGTTGCCTGACTGTAATTCTTTCAATGCTCTTGTCGTTCTTTGAAACAAGCCATTCCAAATAATCTGAAGCTCTATCGTCTAATCTAAGCTTGCCCTTCTCAACCAATTGTAGAATAGATATTGCTGTGAATGTCTTGGAGATTGAAGCGATGCGAAATGCTTCATCTTTGTTGAGTTGTTTCCCAGTACTCAAATTCGAAAAGCCATAGGCCTTATTGAAGACGATTTCGTCCTTATGTACTACGGCGGCTGCGATACCTGGCACTGTTCCCATTATCTTTGTATATTCGAGCCAGCTATCAATGATCGCTATTGCATCTTGAATTCTTGGCTTAAGATCAATTGTTTTAGACATACAAACAATTTAACACGAATATGCCATTAGTCAATTACTATTGGAAATAAAAAATGCCCTGAGGGGCAATTTTAGAAAACATATTTTGTGCTTAATGTTCAATGTCCTGTCCGGGGTGTACGATATTAAAACAAAATTATGCCTATAATAAGGCATAATATCAAGTGGTTGACATGGTAGACCACCTGCTACGCTATTCAAACACTCTCAAAGACGATATTTTCCTTTTAAATAGCCTTAAACGACACATGAAGAAGCTCTCCGCGTAGCTTCCCAATCTCCCTTTCCACCAACATTAGTCCTCATTCATTTTCTCACAGCCAGCATTACAGTCAAGATATTTCTTTCTTTTGTTTTTTATGAAGTGCCCTTTATTGGTATCTACCAGGTAATTTAATTTAACCCTTGTCGCCGTATTCGATTTGATTGAAGCGCGAGGCTGCCTTATTAAGTTCTTCATTCAGCCAGCGGTACCTCTCGTCAATATGGGTGATATAAGCCGTTTCCTCTTGACAGGCTTTGAGCAAGTAAAGAAGTCGAATTTTTGCGAACACACATACATCGGAAACGATTCTTGCCGAGTGCCCGAGTTTAACAGCCATCTGCCTTTCGGCGTCTCTGGTACATCGCTCCCAAACCATTCCAACACCATCACCGTCTTTATGAATTAAGTGACTACTCGACCCATATCCATAGGCAGCCGAATGGATAAACAACTTAAGGTCGTCACGGCCACTCATGAATAGTTCCTTTATGATTCCCGAGAATGACCACTTCTGTTCGAGAATAGATCGCTGTTTTCGACTGAAATCTTGCTTCATATCAGCTTTCTCATCTTCTGTAAGAACTAGGTCGCGCAAGGACTTCCATTCCAAACTTTTCGGTTCTGGAACTTCCGCAAGAAATCGCTCCACCCTGTCACTCGTTTTCATTGAAGAAAAACCAGGCAGGGTCTCCCAATATTCAGCTACTTTCTGCCTTAGCTCATGCGGTTCTCCTTGCATCATGTAAACATACTTGAGCGTTCCCTCCATTACAGAGCGGTTTAGGAGATCTGCATCCCACTCCTTGCCTTCTCCAATAAGTAGCAAAACGCTCTCGCTCGTAAATTGGCAATCAACGAATAACTGCGCATTTACGAACCTGACATACGGATCCAGGCCCTTATAGTCACTATCAATGAATGGTCTTGCATGATCAAAACAGTCCCCAACCAGGTGACTTGCTGCGCTAGACCATGTCGAGCAGAGTTTTAATATTTCGCTGGTCATAAAATACCTAACGTTGTTGCAGATTGTAAAATACTACTTTTCTCTGGAAAAAATACAACCAAAGGATGATTAAAACAGCCTTTTGTTTTGATAGTTTCTGAGAACCCCATTGTCACTGGTTCCTATGCAAAAAAGACCGCCCTAGGCGGTCTTTTTTCATGGCTACCTACCGTACTTTCTTCAAGACAACAAACTATTTATTCTTCCTTTAATATTTTCATAAACCGATGACAATTTTTGTTTTGCCTCGTCGGTTAATAGAGCCGTATGCGCAAGAGCGTCCCTAATTGGCTTGTATTCATTTGCATCCCTGACAAGAGAGGCCTCCTTATTACGATCCTTTCTCTTTTCATCAACATTTAGGTTCGCAAGATAATTCATTGATAAATAATGGAGGTCGGTACTACCTTTTCTAATATCTATACTAATATTGCCTACACCTTTACTTCGTTTTTCCTCATTTTTCCATTTATCAACCTCGGCCTTTGCCTCAGGCGAAATTGGGACTTTCTTTTCTTGGAGATATTTCCTAATTAAATTTTCTGAAATAAAACATTCGGCATAGGAAGCTAAGTTATACTCCGCGTCGTCGCTCAGTTCATCAATCCAACCATCCACTTTCTTCTTGTTTCCTGTTTTTGGCGGCGGAGAATATTCTCCAGATACAACGTCGTAGAGTTCTTTGGATTTCCTAGCCTTCGGCGTGATCGCTGTATTATCCGGATCGCCATCTTCTCTGTTTTTTCTTCTCCATTTGTCCCAATCATCAATTACGACACTCATGATCTTCTTCAAGTTTTCCAAAAACTCCTGAAATTTTGGATCATCCGCAACAATTCCTTCTCTGCTACTAGTAAATCTATCTACTTCACCATCAAAGGTATCGTAATGAATCTGCCCGTATAAATAATTTTCGACCAGCCTAGCCGACGGAATATGCTTCAAAATATCTTTCTCTCGCAACCTTCCGTTTACGAAAAGATCCACGCTTACTCTTTCGTCCACGGCAATAACTTTAAGATCCCTTGGTTTTCCAACTGAAGCAATAAACCCCTTAAAATCTCCATCTGCACTTAGAGCCTTTTGTTCCTTAAGATTCTTGAGATGTTCCTGAATATATGGATCTTTGTGATCATTAATATTCCAAAGAAACTCAGTTTTTTCCGCGAGATCGTTTAAGTGGTCAAGTGTTATCTTTTCATCTTCAAGATAAATATTGAATGAGTCATCTAAGAGGGAAAACCTAAAATATAATGCGAGCATTTTCTTCAAATAATCTAAACTATTTTTTATTCCCTCATGAAAATCCTTAAAATAGATGATTGTTCCGCTGTTGTGATTGTTTGTATATTCCTTAAAGAGGCCTTCGTCCCATTCACCCAATGCGTACTTATCGGGGGTTAGGTCGTTCGTAATGGCTTCGTCTAACCCAGAATTATCAATAACACCTCCCACATAAAGATTGCCTTTCGATTTTGATATTACGGTTATTTCTTTTGCGCATGAAAGCATCGCCAGCTTGCCGATACCCTTCCGGCCAATGAACGGACGCCCCTTCTTTGAAGACAAAACACCACTTTTTCTTTTTGAATATCCAATCTTCAAAAATTTGTTTTGAAAATCTTCCTTCGTCATGCCAATACCATCGTCTTTAATGACGAGAGTATTTTTCTCCTTATTGATGTATATCCATACGTTCTCTGCGTCAGCATCCCAGGAATTAGATATCGCTTCTCCAAGAACGGTTACAAAACTTCGATACAGGTTCCTGCCCAAGTGATTCAAGACACTCAAGGATATTTCAAATGAAAATGTGTCGTTCTTATTTTTCATAACAATTTTCTACGTGTTTATTGATAGCTTTACCTATTACAAAACCTAATCGCGGTGGGACAGCATTTCCGATCTGCGTCCCAATTCTTGAAAGCGAGATATATTGGCCGAAGTCGTAAGATTTCGGGAACGTTTGTAGCAAAGCCCCTTCTCTAATGGATAAACCCCGGTCTTGCTCTGGATGGCCGAATCTCCCTGAACCATAATTGTAAAATTGAGTTGTGATTGTGGGAGAAACATTATCCCAGCTCATTCTCCCGTAAACAGAAGTATAGGTTTTGCCACTTTCTCGCTTATAGCAAGGAGGTAGCAATTTTTTATCCCAGTCTTTCCAGGTTCCTTTGGGTTTTGAGTTCCTTATTCTCTCAAGGTTTAGAGCAGAAAGATTTTTTGACCTATGGACGTCATCCTTCGGGCATATTTGCCCAGATCCTATTTTGGGTAGTTTCTTTATCGTTTTCGCAACGGTGACGTATTTGTTTCTTGTGTGGGTTATTTCGGGCATCTCGATTTTCCCTATTTTTGAGGCGAGGAAAACGAGCCTGCTTCGATTCTGCGGGATACCATAATCGGGGCAATAAACAACATCGTATTTAATGTCGTAATCCATCTTCTCAATTTCCTCGACGAAAGTTTTGAAAACATCCGTCTTGGTTATGCCCCTCACATTCTCCATGGAAATGATGTCCGGCTTGATGGTTTCTATTGCCTTGATGAAATACTTGATCAAATTCCATCTTTCGTCTTTTCTTTTGTTTCTTGTTTTAAAGGTATGGGAAGAGAAGGGCTGACATGGAGCACATCCAACCAAGACTTTGATACTATTTTTTGAATACAGCCTTTTTATTTTTTCAAAATCGAAATCCGCAACATCCGCCAAAATGAATTTAGCATCGTTGTTTTTCTCGTAGGAATAGGAGCACGTTACATCATTATCAAGTCCAGCCAGAACATCTATTCCGGCCTTTCTAAGGCCATAGGTCAAACCACCAATTCCACAGAACAAATCTACTGCTTCAATTTTCGTATTTTTCATAATCAGTTCATTTCTCTAATTAAAATAATGCCGGTTGAGGCTTTTTGATATTGGCATTACGGAAGTCACTCAGAAACTCTTTGTGGGAAGTCCTGTTATATCTTGAGGTCTTTTGTGCCGAGGCCTTTTTCTGCGTTCTTTTTTTATGATTCACAATCGCGGTACCCGCCATCAACCCAAGCCCTACGGGTACGGCATTACCAATCTGTTTATAAATATCAGTCAATTTCCCTGAGAACTTCCAGTCATCCGGGAACATCTGTATTCGGGCATACTCTTGGATGCTAAGGGGCCTCATTAGTTCTGGATGGGCCAGTAGTGTCGCGGGCATAGTCGGATGAGTCACAAGCGTAGGGGACGGCTTATCCCAAGATAGGCGTCGATAAAAACCTGTCTTTCCACCTCCAAGCAAGAAGGATTTGCCCATGGCCTCTTCTTGCAAATGCTCAGGTAAATGCTTCCAATACTGCCCGGCTTTTAGGAGTGAGAGGTATTCAGTCTGCTTCTTGCCCAATGGCAGGTAGTCGTGCTTGATGCTTTGAATGTCGCCGATGGCATCCCGTACTGTTTTTAGATTGAGGGCAGTTGTGGGCTGAGGTATTTCAATCTCTTCGTCCCCCAAAGTCCCAAAAATGATAACCCTTTCCCTCCTTTGGGGCACACCATAAAGAGAGGCATCAAACAAGCTAAACGATATTTTATAGCCCAACTTTTTGAACTCTTCCGTAAGAAACCAGATCACGCTTCCCGGGGTGTCCTCCACAGAAGAATAATCACCATATTCGGGAGGGGTGTTGGCCAGTTTTGCGGACAACAGACCTCTAACGTTTTCGAGAATAAAATACTTGGGTTTGATCTCGCTTATGAATTCCAAGTATCGAATTATCAAGTTTCCCCTAAAATCATCAAGGCTCCTTCGTCTTCCTGCAGTACTGAAGGCTTGGCAGGGAGGGCCTCCCGCGACTAAGTCAACGCTACCTGATACTAAACCGAGATCCTTCAGCACATCCTGGGGATCAACACTTGAGATGTCGTTGTATAGCTTGACTGCTGGACGGTTGTTCGTAATCGTTTCAATGCAATGTTTGTCATTTTCGACGCACGCTAGGACGTCAAATCCGGCTTTCTCAAGGCCGAGGTCAAGGCCCATAGCACCGGAGAATAAGGAGATGGCTTTTAGTTTTTTTCTCATTAGATGTAGTTCTCCAACATGTCATCAATGGAACCGTCAGTTGACCTGGCTTCCCACTGTTCTTCTAGCTCAACTATCTTGCTCTCAATGAGGTCAATAAAACTCTCTGAAAGAATCCCGGCTGAAGAGGCTTCCAATAGTTCAAATAGGGTTTTGTGGTAATCTTCCCGCTCGCTTATGAAATCCCAAAATTCTCGGCCGATCTTCATTTTTGTGTCTGCATCATTCAGGTTTGCCGTTATTTGGTTTGAAATTCTGTCGCGAGTGCCGTAAGTCATTCCGAGAATACCTTGGGCATTTGGTCTTTGCTGTTCAATTCTTGCAATAGCATTGTTTAAGCTAGTCACCATTCCTACGTTCATGGTGTTAGGGCCACTCTTTACCTGAATGTAATAATCCGTGCCACCAATCGTCTTGATGAGATCAAAATTGGTACCAGTCTGGCCCTCAATTGCAACGTCATTGTCTTTGCAGCCAGAGTATTTAGCAAGGCTTTCAACTGCGTTACCCCAAGATGTGACCACCGATCGTGTCACTGTCTGATAAACATTGAATGCAATTACTTTTCGGGGAGTATCGAGCGTGAGGGCTTTAGCTAGTAAGGGGTTAATATCGAAGTTATCCAGGGACAACGCTTGAACCATTTTAGCCTGTTCTTGGAGAAATTTACGTCCCAGGTAAAATACCCAAGTCTCCTCAATCAATCTATCCCTGGGTATTGGATCCTTTGCTTCTAATAGGGCATCTATTTGACCGTCGCGCAGTAAATTCGCCCCGGATGATTTCTTTATTCTCGAAAAACGCTCTTTGTCTGCGTTCAAAAATGCTTGAAGGTCATGCTCAAAATCTACGGCAATTGCGCCCGCTGTTGCCCTTCCAATACCATCGACGTTCATGCAAACAACAGCCATGAACTGTTCAATGTTTTCTTCCTTGCCTTCGATGAGGTTTTCATCGGGGACATTGAAGCCGTTTAGTCTTGGGTCGGGCATATTCTCCTTTTCTTTTTACTATTCGACGTGATTACAAACTATACTCCCGCTTGGCCATTCCCTTCTTCTCTAATATACCGCAAAATATCATTTGATAGAATAATATTTTTTGTTATAGTCTTCGCGATACGAGAGCATTTTTTACTTTCTCAATACAGACTTCAAGCTCTTTGTTGATCTCCTTATCCGAGAATCTAAGCACGAGCCATCCCTCTTTAGTTAGCTCCTCATTTACGCTTATATCTCTGGCGATGTTTCTTTCAATCTTGCGAATCCAAAATTCACGATTGGTCTTAATCTGCTTCTTCTTGTCTGGCCAATCCAATCCGTGCCAGAACGTACTGTCACAGAATACAGCCACCTTCGGACGTATAAACGCAATATCTGGTGTGCCCTTACACCCACGATAATTCTTTCTATAACGGAAGCCCTCTGCCCAAAGTGCCTTCCTAAGCCTCAACTCTATCGACGTGTCCTGCCCCCGAATACGCGACATTGTGTAGCTAACAACGCTTTTGTCTCTCTTTTTCTGTTCCTTCTGTCTGTTCATTTTGACAACTAGTACACCTAGTGATAAATTTCCGGCTGGCTGATTAAGACGATTATTTTAGTCCGTTATGAACCAGTCGAGACTATGATATCTCTTTCAGCCCAAAAGCTCATCTATTTGCTTCATCCGTATTCTCCTGACTGAAAGGCAGGCAATGGCTGGATTATTTGTAATCGTTCTCATTGGCTTTGGAATTGCAACTTTGATCAGATTAAGCGGTCGTCCGAAAGAAGAGGACGTGCTTGAGAGATGGAGCGCCTTATTGCCTGGACAGGCGATTTCGGGGGGAGAATTTCTTTTACAGTTGGAACAGGAACTTACTGAGCGCAACCCAGAGTTCAAGCAAAGCCAAATGGACTTTATGGGTAAATTGGGCGCAAAGGGCGGGGAAGCAATCAAGGTTTCACACGATATGGTTCACTCATGCTTTATCGGATACGAAGTAGTGGGTAAAGATCTTCACTTGAATTATGCTCTGCACCTGAAAAAAAGCGTCCTCTATGCAGTACCCCTTTTCGGCTGGGTTCTCGCTCATATGCTTAACGTCGTTTATCTGCATGAGAGAAATAAATTGATTGCCTTTTCTGCCGTCACGCTTGATTGCGTCAGAAAAGTTACTGATAACCTGAGCGATGAGCTGGGACTGAGTCGGGATGACGTGAAAATTAAAGCAGCTAGTGGTGTGCTCGGCCCGCTTTAGAGAAGGTAGCTCCCTGGCTCGGGCTCATCCGTCTCGACGGCTGGCATTACCTGAAAAGTAATCACCTCGTCCAACCTTTTCAGGCTGAGGGTATAGCCAGCCTCAATATTTGTTTCTCTTAGAGTTGCTTGATTTTGCTCAAGTCGCCAGCTGGTTTCTAAATCAAAAGTTCTAAACATCGTGGGCTCTTTGCCCTTCGTTTTTAGAACGGCGACCTGAGTCGGCATACCTGTTAGCTCGCCTATGCCTTCTTCCCATTGTTCGTCCTTTGAGAAGTAGGTAATCGAGCTTTCTGTTTTCAGCTTCCAGTCAAACGGGTCATAGTCCTTGATGTATTTGATGATTAGCTCTCCGTCCTGCCGGTCGCACCTGAAAATAATGAAGTTCTTGGCATTGCCAAGGATGATGTCTCTCAATTCGTCGCTTAGCTGAACGAGGCTTTGATGGGCAAGAATTAGCGAAAGACCGTATTTTCTCGCCTCACTCATAATCTCGGCAAAACTCAAAGTCGCATAGTTCTGAAATTCATCCACGTACAAATAAAATGGCTTTCTTTCATGGGGCTTTAGTTCGACCCTCGACATAGCCGCCATCTGTATTTTAGCCACAAACAAAGCTCCCAAGAGAAAGCTGTTTGTTCGCAAAACACCCTTCGCCAGATTTATGAGAACTGTTTTTTCTTCGTCCATGATCTTCCTGAAATCAATTGTTGATTTCTTGGCAGAAAGCATCAGCCGGATTCTTGGATCAGAAGTAAAAGAAGAAACCTTATTTAGAGTGGATTCAACATTTGAAACGCGGTCTTTGGGCTCCCATTGATCGAACCTTTTGCGCCAAAAGGAAGCCACCGCTTCATAAGTCACGTATTTCAGTTTGTCTTCTCTGAATTGCTCGTCAGTCAGGAGCGGTTCGATGTCCAGCATCGTGCCGCCTGCTTCAATCAAAGTTAGGACGGCATTTCTCAGAATCTCAATGAGTCTCGGCGTCTTGTCTTCAGATAAATTCCAAATCTTTCTAAACACCTCAACAAGCTCCAAAGCTTGGGTGTAAGGATCTACTCCTTCCTGCTGTTCGAGAGGATTGAAACCAACGATGTTTTCAGGGTCGGTCATCTCGACCAGGACAACTCGTTGAAAGTTATCGATATTTTCCACGATGTCATTCACAAGGTCACCGTGGGGGTCGATTACTCCACAACCCCGACCATTTCTTATATCTTCCAAAATCCAAGTAGCAAGCCCTTTGGACTTACCAACTCCCGAGCTACCGAGAACATAGACGTGCGTCGATCTGTCCTCTTCAGGTAAATAAAAGCCGGCAGGGTTGCCAGCGTCGTCAAATGTTAGACCGAGTTTAAGGACTGAATTCATGGTATTGAATTATATCAAAGAGAAAAGAACGACCTTGTGGGGCCGTCCTTTAAAATGCGTGGTTGGTCGTGCGAGGTTCATTATCCGTAAGCATGCCACCTGGGGCGGATGCGGAAAAACACATCGTTTCTGCTGATATCTGCGATCTCCTTCGCCCCTGACGGAGCTATAAGATGAGCACTTGTTCCCACAAGCAGCATGGCCGCTTCATCCCAGGCGGGGGGAAGTCCGGAGAATGAAAAGATGCGAGCGCCATCAAGGTCACCGAAATATCCCTTGATCAAAACTGCGCCGGGCCATTTTCCGTTTTCCTCATCCTTGCTCTGAAAGCTGGACAAGTGCCCCTCGTTCAGGTGTCCAGCCAGTCGTATTGCCTTCTCGTGACTGAATTCCAGCTTCTCCCTCGTTTTAGCCTCGGGTAAATCGCCGACAAGAATACTCACGAGAGGAGAGCCAATCTTCGCTCCTTCTACGTCGAAGACGGAGAAGTACCCTCCTTGCCTCTGGGGATCATCAAGCTTGCGAATGACTCTCTCGATGACAAAATACGCCGAAGTTAAGAAAAGTGGAACGTTTTCGCTTCCAACCGAAGCCCTCATACTTACACCTCCCTTCAAGAGGTTCGCCCCTATACCTTCAGGGTTCTATCTGCTAGAGATGCCTCATAATCCGCCTTACTGATGGTCGTTGATGAAGTGTAGGTGCCGAACCTTCCGGTTTCAGGATCGGTTCCACATTCATCGAACACAAAGGTAGCTGAACCATCCTCATTGTGGTGAATTTCCATCGCCATATCTTCGTACCAATCCAACGTTTGCTTGCTCATTGCATCCACCTCCTTCATGGAAACTCAAGATTGATGTTTCCGGTTTATCCACCACCACCAGACTGAACTATGTGGCTCTCACCCGAGCTCGTATTCTTTGCGGGTGTGCTGAAATCGTCAGTGGTCTCACCGCATGCCGCCTTAAGCGCCCATTCGCCTCTTGCTAGACAGCAAAGGCCAAAGCCAACGCCAGAGATAATTCCGCACATTCCACCGAAAAAGGCCGCATCTCCCATTGAAGCGACGAAGAAGATGATGCCCAAGATGCCACCTATTATGACGAAAATGCCAGTCTTCATGACCTACTCCTTTTTTAGTTTTCTAAGACCGCAAGCTATCCGCAAAGACCTTGTGGAGAGATTGCGATCCTAGAGCGAATTCAAGGTGCGAGGATTTACTTACATTAACACAAATATTATATTTAGTCAAGTAATATTTCATCAAGAGAAAGGCACAGCCCGTTAGAGCTGTGCCGTATGGTGCGCTGTTTTAGCGCGCGATGCTTTGAACCTTCCCACCAGACGCTATGACGACCGAATCCAGAAGCTGTATGCCCAAAATCCCACAAGAGTTCTTGAGCCGTTCCGTAATCTGATGGTCCTCCTGGCTGGGTTCGGCATTTCCACTAGGGTGATTGTGAACCGCTATGACGGCTACCGTTCCATTGATAACAGCTTTCCTCATGACGTCCGCAGGACGTACAAGACAAGCATTTATACAGCCAATAGCCGTAAGCTCCTTTTCAATCACTTGGTTTCTGGCGTTAAGGTGCAGAATCCAGAAGCACTCTCGATCAACAAGCGCTTCTTCTTCCATGTTCTTGCTGACGAAGTCAGCAACATCTTGAGGAGACCGGATCGGTTCTCCCGTGGCGATCTCCTTGACCTTCAACAGTTCAAAGCTCATCGTCATTACCTCCACTTCTCTCAAAGCCCTGCTCGATGATGTTTGAAAGCCAATGGTTCAGAAAGGCATTTAAGTCCTTCTTGGCTTTCAAATTGACCTGGCTGGGTGTTAGATAGACCTGCTGGTAGCCGAAGCTGTCCTGATAGGTCAGCGCCTCGGCCATCTTCATTTGCGGATATATCCTCACTTCCATATCCGGGTCCGGCACCATGTCGCCGTTTTGCTTGAAGTAGTGACTAAGGGCAATGGTGATTGATTCCTCGTCTCCATAGAGCTTGTCTACGCCTAGATCCATGAAGCCGTGAGCCTCGAACTTCATGTAAGCCGGAATGTCTGACAGTTCACCGATGACTCTTTCTAACTTCCTGAAGATCCTTTCGTTGATTGTAGGTGCCATTTTTTCCTCCTCGGGTTTGGTGTGCAGGCACGCGGAGGCCAGCACAGGGTTTTGGGACACGAAAATCAGATGGGATTAAGCTGATGATGGTGGGAAGGTACTTTGAGCTTTCAGCCCGGCTCAGGGGCGCTTACCCGCAACCTGAGCCGGACCTTCCGCAGCCATGTAAGGGGCAATACCTACTAATGTTCAAGGTGCGTGGTAAGTTTTACGGAAAAGAGCTTCGTCCTTTTGGGATCTTTGCCCTGAAAGCTCTTGCCCTTTCGGGCTATTCCAACAATGAAGTTGGTAAATCTATGAAGGGAGAAAGCCAAACGCTTCCGAGGGGGCTGTCATTCTGAATTTTGGAGAAGGTCGTAAACAGAAACATCTGCCTTCCCCCCACTTTCCCTGTTGCCTGGATCAAGTTAGCCAGGCGTCTTTCACTTTCGCAGACCGTCAGGACGCGAAAGTTGTTAAAACCGTATTCCTCTTTATACTGACCGGATTTCCAATATCTCTTGTAGGCTGTCACTTTCTCGGCAAACCTCGATAGCGTTTCCGTGCCTAAATCCACTTCCACGAAGAATATGTACTTCCCGCGCCCTGTCTGAATGCCGAAAAAGGCGTCAGGCGCGACAACGAAATATTTCTTCTTGCTCCCCGTCATGGAAATGCGTCGAAGGTGTGATTTGTCTCCCCGCTGGTAGAAAAGAAGATCTTCTCGCCTGCCAGCCAATGCTACGTCAATGCAAACACGAACTTCCGAAACTCCGAGCGTGTGTTCGAGGAAAAGAAACTCAACGCGGTTGTTGGCCCGGTTCCATCTGACCTTGTGCCGGTCAACATTAAGGGCGGCTGCCACAACGTCTGCCCCTTGTTTGTCGAGGGCATAGACAAGCTGATGAGTACCAACCGCCACAGGCTTAACTAGCCTGTCCAGAAACTTATGCTCATAGAGTTTCTTGATCCTCATGTTGCAGGCAATCCGCGAAGCCTCGGAAAAATAGAGCCGCTGGATCTGGTCCCGCTTCAAAAAACGGTTCTCATAAACGCTGAGGATTATCTCCACGTCCCGAGGCGTCAGTTGCATTGGGGCTATTCGATTGTTTCTTCTTGCTGTTTTCATCTTTTGTCTTTCAGGTTTTCACCAGGGGAAATTAAGCGACCGAAGGAAGCGCCGTCTGGCTGATAAGCCAGACTTCCCGCGCCTCGACGCAGAACGACAGTTCAAGTGAACCCGTAGGGCGAGGGGCGGGAAGTCGGGCTTCGTTTGTGCCTTCCAAACGAAGACAGACGGCGCTGGATTGAAGTGGGCTGAATGCCCCGCAAATCCAGTTAATTTCCCCCTGGTGGTTTTAATGTTTTTCAAGGTTTTGGGTCTTTCTATCGGGTCTTACTATTAAGAGTAAGGGGCATTGTAAGAGCCGGTTTCTCATGGGTGGGTGCGCTTTTCGCCGCTTTTCTCTCGGACAACTCGGATTCGGCAACGCCCAAGAAAGCGTCGACCAGTCGCTGAAGCTCGAACTGGGCTGCGCTTCTGTCTATCTTCTTGGGCCAAACTTCGATCATCTTTTACCTCTCTGAACCCTTAATAACGTATCTTTACGATATAGGAGGGGAAAAAGAAACGGGATTGGTTACCCGCTTTCGCCCTCGCCTGCTATCTGTATATCTAAAATATCGTATGATTACAT
>QZKG01000047.1 GCA_003599855.1 Gaiellales bacterium
CAGGCCGGTGACGGGACAGCTCACCCCGGCGGCCGTCGCCGAGCAGCCGCCCACCGGGCTGCCGTTGAGCGTGACCGCAGCCGTGCCCGCGTTGACGCCCAGGCCGCCATCGGCATAGGAAGCCGACAGGGTCGAGGATGTCGAGGCGATGGTGCCCCCCGGGCTCAGCGATGATATGACCGGCGCCGCCACGTCCGCGGCAGCAAAGATGTCCCAGTTGCCGTTGCGGTTGTCCATCCAGACGATCCTGCCGCCGTCGATCGCCGGCAGCTTCTGGGCGGCGGCGTCGGCCGTCAGCGCCTGCGCGCCGCCGGTGGAGATGCGCCCGAAGTAGATATCCTCCACGCCGGACCGCGTCTCCTTCCAGGTGACCAGGTCGCCCTCCACGTCCACCCAGCTCTGGTCGTAGCTGCTGTTGGTCAGCCGCGTCTCCGAGCCGGTGGCGATGTCATACATGTAGATGTCCCAGTTGCCGTTGCGGTAGTCGCTCCAGAACACCCGGTTGCCCGCCACCACCGGATAGTACTGGTCACCCATGTCCGTGGTCACCGCCTGCTCCACCCCGGTAGTGAGATTCTTCATGTAGATGTCAGGGTTGTGCCACCAGCCGTTGGCGTCCTGGTAGGCGTTGCGCATGTCCTCCCAGACGACGATGTTGCCGTCGATGTCCGGGTTGCGCTTGTCCTTCTTGGTCACCGGTATCGAGGTGTCGGTGGAGGCCAGGCTCACCGGGGCTTCCGCCGGCTGGCCCAGGTCGCGCATGTAGATGTCCCCGTAGTCGCTGCTGGCGCGGTAGTCGGTCCAGACGATGATGTTGCCACTCACTGCGGGCGTGGTCATCTGCTTGAAATTGTTGGGGTCGCTGGCCTGGGAGGAGGTGTGCTGCTGCACGCCGGTGGACAGGTTGCGGACCACGATCTTGCCGTTGGCCCAGTTGCGCCAGGCCACCAGGTTGCCGTCCATGTCCGGGTCCATGGCGTTGGGGGTGATGGTGACCGCCGATACCGCCCCTCCCGAGACCGAAGCGGTGGCCGTCACGCCGCTGCTGCCGCCGCCGGAGAAGATGACTGCCGGTGATGAGGTGTAGTTGGCGCCGCCGCTAGTGATGTTGACCCCGGTGACGATGCCGTTCGAGACGACCGCTGTGCCCGTGGCTCCCCCATACCAGGAGAAGCTGACCGAGGGAGCTGATGAATAATTCGAGCCGCCGTTGGTGACAGTCACGCCCGTCACGACTCCCCCCGAGACGATGGCCGTCGCCGCCGCTCCGGCGCCGCCGCCGCTGGAGAAAGTCACAGTAGGCACTGCGGCGTTGCCGATGCCGCCGCTGGTGATGTTGACCCCGGTGACGATGCCGGAGATGGTGGCCGTGCCGGCTGCGCCGGTGCCGCCGCCGCCGGAGAAGGTCACCGTGGGCGCCGAGGAATAGCCGCTGCCGCCGCTGGTGATGGTGACCCCGGTGACGACGCCGCCGGTGATGGTGGCCGTACCGGTCGCCCCGGTGCCGCCGCCGCCTCCGGAGAATGTCACCGTGGGCGCCGAGGTATAGCCGCTGCCCCCCGCCGTCACCGTGACCTTGCTCACCGGACCAGAGATGACCGCTGTACCGGTGGCCCTGTTGCCGCCGCCGGAGAAATAGACGGTCGGGGCGGAGGTATAGCCGGCCCCTCCCGGAGGCATGCGGCTCTCTGTCCCGCTCACCAGGTTCTTGACGTAGACGTCACCCGCAAGGCAGTTCTGGGCCGCCGGGCAGCCCCAGGATTTGTTGCGGTAGTCCTGCCAGGCGATGTTATCGCCGCTGATGACGGGATTGACCTGATCGAAGGTCGTGGTGATGACCGGCGTCTCGGCGAACTCCGGGTTCGCCAGGGAAGCGCCGGCAGCAGGGACGGCCAGCGCCAGGCAGCACAAGGCAGCGAATATCCACAAGAGCCTGTTTTGCGTCAAGATCCCACCTACCCCACGTTCTGTTGCCAGCCGCACCCGGCGCGCCGGTTCCATGATCACTTCACGAAATCATTAAAAAAGGACCCGGGCAAATCTTCGGCTATTGGATTCGCCCCCGGTCCATGTAATAAGCAAGTATTGCGATTGCCTTATTATGCCTTAGCTTATTCTACAGTTAAACCCAAAAAACGCATGATGCATAATAACCAATTTTCTGGTTATTTCCGCCCGGTAGCAGGCTGCGCCGGCCCTCAGGCGCTGCGCATCCCCCTCAGCAGCCACCAGTCCAGGGGCAGACCCCAGTAGTGATAGCGGCAGCGGGCCGAGCTGAGAGCGCTGGCGACGTTCACGTAGAGCTTCCTGGCCGTGCTGCGCGCCGCCCGCCTCCTGACCCATTCCGAGGGATAGCCGTAGACCAGGTAGAACTCCCGCTGCTTCTGCCGGTTGCGGAACCTGTCATCCATCCAGGGCAGGTCGCCGCTCACGGTGGAGAACTGCGCCCATTCCTCCAGGGACCCGGGACTGTTCAGACCGAGCTCCACCGCCCGGTCGAAGAGCGCGTTGCCCGGGGTCGGAGCGTAGAAATGCAGCTGCGAGTTGTACTCGCCCACCACCTGCGACACCCTCTCCATCACGTCCCACGTCTCCTCGATCTCGGAATCGGTCTCGCCGGGGAAGCCGACGATGAAACTGTAGGAGATCTTGATGCCGTGCCTGGTGGCCACCCGCGCCGCCTCGACGATGTCCTCGGGGGTGATGTCCTTCTGCATCGTCCCCAGCTGGCTCTCCGACCCGCTCTCGGCCCCCACCAGGAAGGCCCAGAGGCCGCTGGCCTTGAGCACGTCGAAGGTGTCGTCGGCGAACTTGCCCAGCTGCGGCGCGCGCGCGTTGGCGGCCCAGCCGAACTTCATCCCCCGCTCTACCATCTTCTGGGAGATCTCCCGCGCCCGGCGCTCGTTGACGAAGTAGGTCGAGTCGAAGTACATGATGCCGTTGACCCCCAACAGGCTCTCGAGGAACTCGAGGTCCGAGAGGACCCGGTCCGGCGTGTAGGCCTTCCAGCGGCGGCGGTAGACCAGCGGCTCGGCGCAGAACTGGCAGCGCGCCGGGCAGCCCTGGCTGGAGACGTAATTGATCACCCGGCTGCCCACGTGCATGTTGTTGAGGTAGCGCTCCGGGCGCTCGATCCTGTCGTAAGGCAAACGGGGAAAGGTGTTGATATCAGCGACGCGGCGGTCGGGATTCGAAACCGTCTCGCCATCGCGGGTGAAGGTGATGCCCTCGATGTCGGTGAAGTCCTCGCCCTGGCTCAGCCGGTTGACCAGCTCCAGGAGCGTCAGCTCCCCCTGCCCGCGGACCACGGCGTCGACGTACTGGTTGCGGCTGGTCTGCTCCGGGAGGATGGAAGGGTGGTAGCCGCCCCAGATTATGGGCAGATCGAGACCGGCCCCGCGGACCGCGGCGGCGGCTTCCAGGGCGAAGTGGATCTGGGGCCCGGTCATGCAGCTGATGCCCAGAACCAGGGCGTCGCGGCACTCGTCCACCACCCGCCGTTCCCAGTCCGGCTCGACGTTGGCGTCGATCATGACCACGTCATAGCCCTCAGCGAACAGCGGCGCCGAGACCGCCAGGGTCGGCAGGGGGACCCAGGTCCAGGGGTGGTAACTCTTCTTGAAATGGTTGCGCGGGTAGAGCAGCACTACCCTGTTCTTTTTATTCAAATTCCCCGTTCCGGATCTTGCTTTCACCGCCGGGCGGCCTTTGCGCAGGATCCCGCGGTCATCAGCCGGGACCTCGATCCCTGACCAGCTCGAAAACGTGGACCATGCCCTCCTCGCCGCCCTCGAAGGTGCGGACGTGCCGCCAGCCGGGGTGGTTTTCGGCATCCCCCAGCAGGTCCTTGAGCATCGGCAGCCGCTCCCTGATGTCATCCTCGCCGATGACCAGCAGTTCCACACCTTTTAGTTTAGCGAATTCGTACGTGGCATCATAGCCGGCGTAGGGCACCGACGTGACATGGCCGTCGGCATAGTAGGTGGCCGCGTACTCACGGCTCATGATGGAGCGGTCGCGACCGTACTCCTGGTTGATCCACAGACCGGCCTCCTTGTAAACCAGCGGGTAGTAGCGGGAGGCTATCATCGTCAGCGAGAAGAGCAGCAGGGGCACGATCACCACCACCCCCACCAGTACCTGCAGCCGGCCGCCCCAGCGGGCGGCCGCGTCGACGCCGCGGACCCGCTCCAGGGTCTCCGCCGCCCAGTCCGCCGTCCGCGCCCAGCCGATGGCGACCATGACGATGGCGAACGGCACGTAGGGCAGGAAGTAACGGGGGACCGAATCGACGTTGAAGAGCAACAGGCCCGGGGTCATCATCAGCAGCAGGTAGCCGATGCCCGCCGCCCGCTGCCGGTCCAGCGCGGCGCCGAAGAGGCCGACGCCCAGGAAAGGTAGCAGCCACAGGGGGAAGACCAGCGGCAGCTTGTCGAAGTAGAAGATCTTCATCTGCTGGAAGAACACCCTGAGGCCCGATACGGGGTGATGGACCAGCCTCGAAACCGGGTCGGGATACTCCTCGAAAGTGTTGATGAACAGCTCCTGGCCGTCATCGGTGATGCGCAGCATGACCCGGTCCCATTCCGGCGAGCCGCTGCGGATGCCCTGCTCGGCGTTGTACATCAGGGCCGGGTTCTTGCCGGTGTAGGCCCAGCGGTCAAGGTTCTCGTGCAGGAAGACCAGGTAAGGGACGGCGAAGACAAGGAAGAGCGCGATGAAGACCGCCATGGCGCGGATGACCCGGACCCACCTCTGGCGGCAAAGTGCGACGGCGGTGGCGAGAACAAAGAATAACATCAGGTAGAAGAGGGCGACGGGGTTGAGCAGGTAGGCGATGCCAAGGGCTCCCCCGCCCAGGGCGGCGCAGGCCAGCCGTCCGCGCTGGAGCATGTAGCGGCCGAAGATGACGGCTGCCAGCAGGAAGAACATGTAAGTGCTCTCGCTGTAGAGCCGCGCGGAGAAGTCGAGGAAGAGCGGCTCCGCCGCCATCAGCGCCGCCGCCATCAGGCCCACCCTCTCCCCGGCCAGATCGCGCGCCAGGACGAAGGTCAACAGCACCACCAGCACCCCGAAGGTGATGGAGACGCAGTAACCCGCCAGGATGTAGTTGCCGAGCACGGTAGCCAGCGCCGCGATGAAGAAAGGATAGGCCGGCATGAAGTTGACGCTGGTGATGCCGGTGATCTCCATGGGCCCCAGCCCGCGGTTGAGCGATTCGGCCATGTGGGCGTAGACGGTCTCGTCCAGCTGGATCATCGGCTCGACCATCGCCGCCAGCACGCGCACCGCCAGAGCCGCAAGCAGCACGGTTACGATCAGGTATCGCGTTCGGGAATGGGGGATCTTCTCCGCGGGTTGCACGCTGGTGTTATGTTCTCCTGGCTTCGGGGGCCTCTGCCCTGCATTATCCCTGACGCCCCCGACCAATAATATAATACCAACTCAATCAAATAGGAAGGGTTTTGATCGGCCCTGGCCGCTCATGAGCCTGCTGGCGCCTGGCCGCGCAGGAAGGCGGCGATCTGGCCGGCCACGTATTCCTGCTGCGCCGGGGTGATGCCGGGGTACGCCGGCAGCGAGATTATCTCGCCGACGGCGCGGTCGGTCTCAGGCAGCGCCATGTCGAACGAATCAGCGTAGGCTGGCTGCCGGTGTACCGGCACCGGGTAGTGGACCATCGCGCCCACCCCCGCCCGCCGCAGGTGCTCCAGCAGACCGTCACGGTCACGCGTCCGTGCCACGAAGAGATGATAGACGTGCCGCGCCCACTCCCGTTCCAGCGGCAGCGCGATGTCCAGACCCGCCAGCAGCTCGCGGTAGAGGGCGGCGGCGGCCCGACGCCTGCCGGTTGCATCGTCCAGGGCTTCCAGCTTGACCCTGAGTATGGCGGCCTGAAGCTCGTCGAGCCGGCTCACCTCGCCGCGGTAGACGTTATGGTAGCGCTCTTCCCCCTGGCCGCAATTGGCCAGCGACCTGACCTTCGCGACCAGCCCTTGATCAGAGGAGGCGACCGCCCCCGCGTCGCCGGCGGCGCCCAGGTTCTTGGTGGGGTAGAAGCTGAAACAGGCTGCGGCGCCGATGGTGCCGACCATGCGCCCGCGGTAGAGGGCGCCGTGGGCCTGGGCACAATCCTCGATCACCGGGATGCCACGCTCAGCCGCGGCTTCCAACACCGGGTCCATGTCCACCGGATGGCCATAGAGATGCACCGGGATGATGGCGCGGGTCCTGACCGTCAGGGAGCCCGCCAGCAGGCCGGGGTCGAGGCAGAATGTCTCCGGCTCGATATCCACCAGCACCGGCGTGGCCCCCACCTTGGAGACCGCCAGCACGGTGTTGACCGCGGTATGGGAAACAGTGACGACTTCATCCCCCGGGCCGATGCCCATGGCCTTCAGGACCAGGTAGATGGCGTCGGTGCCAGAGTTCACGGCAGCGACGGCGGCGCCCCCCAGCCAGGAGCCGAACTCCTCCTCGAAGGCCGCCACATTCTCACCGAGCACGTAGTTGCCGCTGGCCAGCACCGCCTTGACGGCGGCGTCGATGCGCTCCTCCTGCTCCCGGTACTCCGCGGCCAGGTCGATGTACGGGACCTTCATGTCAGATGAACTCGAGGTGCTTGCGGTTGTCCACGATCCATTCCTTAGCCAGGATGGCGGCGTCATGGAAGGGACAGTCGAAAATGGCGCACTGGGCCGGGTCGGTGGAGCGGAAGGCCTCGAAGTGCCGCTCGCTGTACCAGATCTCCGGGAAGGACTTCTCGTTGATGTTGCCGATGCGGTGCGTTTCCTGGCGATGCTGGAAGAAGGCGCAGAGGTAGACGGAGCCGGTGGCGTCGATCAGCGGGTGCAAGGGGTTCAGGAAGCAGCGGCCGATGACCCTGGTCTTGCGCAGGCTGCCGAAGACCTCGAAACCGTTGCTGCCCAGCCCCTCCGCCCGGGCAGCTTCCTCCCGCGCGTTCTTCAGGTCCTCCCCCTTGGGGGTGAACTTGCTGTTCCTGAGCGGCTTGTACTGCAGGTAGTCGAACCCCAGTTCTTTCGCCAGGGACGCCGCCTTCGTCAATTCACCGTAATTCCTGCTGGAAACAAGGAACTTGGCGCCGATGGTCGCCACCTCGGAGGCTGCGCCGCCAGCACGGGCGACGCGCTCCCGCTTCGCCTTCACCAGCAGCCCGATGGCATCCAGCAAACGATCGAACTGGTCGACACCGTGGCGCATCTTGTAGGTCTCGCGGGTGGCTGCGTCAAAGGCCAGGCGCAGGAACAGCAGGTTGTCCACCAGGAAGGGGGCCAGTTCCTCGTCGATCATGGTGCCGTTGGAGAACATGCCCACCTTGAGGCCGCGGCTCCGCATCAGCGCGATGGCCGGCACTATCTCCGGGTACATGAGCGGCTCGCCGCCGCCGGAGATCTCGATCCCGGCCACCCCCAGCTTGGAGGCGTCGATCACGGTCCGTTTCATGGCGTCGAAATCGAGGAAGCGCTCCTCGCCCTTGTGGAGCTCGAGCGAGTGGCAGCCCGGACAGAAATGGTTGCAGTCGTTGGAAAGGAAGAACTCCAGCGTCCTGGGCACCGGCATGTTGCCCTGGAGGATCCGCTGGATCTCCCGGTAGCATGACAGGATCTTCATGGAGCCGATGGGCGTCCGGTCGATGATCCTCTTGTCTTCCTGGTCTTTCATCGCCCTCCCTGCTTGTTTTGACTCAGCCTGTTCCTGCGGTACTCGCCCAGTCCGCGCCGCACGCGCAGGGTGCCCGTGAGCATCCTGACGCTCTCTTTCCAGACGTTCGTCTCGCCGCTCGAGGTGTCGTGCACCCAGGGCAGGTTGACCTCGACTATCCTGAAGCCGGCCTCCCGCGCCTGGGCGAAGAACTCCACCAGTATCTCGAAACCGTCAGACCTGAGGTCGAGCTCGTCGAGCACCGTCCGCCTGAAGCCGACGAAGCCTGTCTGGGTATCAGACAGCCCCAGCCTGAACAGCGCCTTTATCAGGCCGATATATCCTCGGCTGAAGACCCTCCTCAGTAAAGGGTATTCGGTCTCCTCGGACCCGTAGCGCGAGCCCACTGCCACATCGGCGCCCTCCAGGGCCGCGAGGAATGCGGGCACGGCCGCCTCCGCCGGCATCGCCAGGTCGGCGTCCATCTGGATGATGATACCGCCCCGGGCGGCCCCGTACATCTCCCGGTAGGTGTACCCGGCGCCCCGGTTCGGGTTATGCCCGGTGAGCCGCACGGCCCCGTCGGCGGCGGCGATCTCCTCCAGGATGGCCGGCGTGGCGTCGCTGCTGCCGTCGTTGCCGAAGATGATCTCGTAGCTCTCACCGGAGAGCTCCAGGGCCTGCCTGATCTTCCCGTAGGAATCCCTGATGACCGCTTCTTCATTGTAACAGGGCACGACCACCGACAGCCGCGGCGCCCCGTCGTCCTGTCCTGCGAAACCACTCACAGCAGGTCCTTGCGGTTCGGGTCGCGGCGCGAGGCGATGGCGTAACGGATGAACTCCCGCCCCGAGCGGGCCAGCTCCCCCGGGTGCCGCGCCAGCTTGCCCGCCTTGCCGATGATGTAGCCCGGCCGCAGGTAGTAGCGCCGGTAGAACTCAGCTTCGCGGTTGCCGTCATCCACATGGGTGAAGCTGCAGCGGTAGGGCAGGAGGCTGAAGTCGATGTTGTCCCGCTCCAGCTCGAACAGTTCGGTCTCGGGGTAGGGCGCCAGGGTCGAGACGGCGATGAACTCCAGTTTCAGCCGCCGCGCCAGCGCCAGGCTGGCCTCGAAATCCTCGCGGCTCTCCGCCGGCGCCCCGACGATGAACCAGCCGACCATCTCCAGGCCGCTCCGCCGCACCTCCTCGAGGTTGCCCATGATGTTCTCCAGGTCGTAGCCGCGCTTGAGGTAGTCGACCACCTTCTGGGAACCGCTCTCGATGCCGACGTAGACCCGCCGGCAGCCGGCGGCCCTGAGCGCCTCCGCCACCTCGCCGTCGATGGTGTTGGGGCGGGTGAGGCAGCTCCAGTTGATGTCCCGGCCCAGAGCGGACAGGCCGTCGCAGATCTCGAACACCCGCTTGCGCGATACTGTGAAAGTGTCGTCCATGAAACGGAAGTAGCGGATGCCGAAACGCTCCACGGCATCGGTCACCTCGCCCACCACGTGCTCCGCCGAGGCCAGCGCCAGCTTGCGGCCGAACGTCCTGACGCAGTAGACGCAGGGAAAAGGACAGCCGCGGGCGGACTGGAAGGTGGTATAAGGATGGCCGAAGAACGGTTCGCCGTAGAGGCTATGGTCGATGGCCGACTGGTCCGCGTAGGGGAGCCCGTCCAGCGACTCGATGCGCTGGTACTCGGCTGTGCCGATGCTGCCGTCCTCCCGGCGCCAGGCGATCCCGGCTATATCCGGCCGCTCCTCCCCTGCCGCCACGCGCCGGACGAGCTCGCCGAGCGCCAGGTCGGGCTCGCCCACCAGGACGAAATCCGACCCGCTGGCCTCGATGGTCTCGGCGGTGAAGTTGCTGGGAAGGTAGCCGAACGATCCCGCCAGAGCCCCCGGGACCTCGCGCTTGAGCGCTCCCAGGAAACCGACGTCGTTGTCAAAGTACTCGATGGCCATGATGGTGACTGCGATGTCCGGCCGGAACTCCCTGGCACGCCTGAGCGCCTCTTCAGCGGTGAGTCCTTCGGCGATGGCGTCCAGCAGCAGCACCTCCCCGCCGGCGGCCTTGCCCTGTGCGGACAGGTACATGAGCTCCAGCGGCGGGAACAGGAAGTTGGGCGCGTTGTACGAACAGACGTACCGGCGCACGATCTTCGAGCGGTAAGGCGGGTTGATCAGAAGGATTCTCAAGATATCGGCCGCACCCTTGTCCTGGGGAATCTACTATCAAGATTATAATCTACGGGCGGCGCATGGAGAAACCTGCATATGCCGGGCGCAGCCCGCCAGTGAGTATTCGGACAGTCGGGGCCCGGCCTTTAAATGCAGGGCTCACAGGCGGGCAGGACAGCAGCCGTCGCCTTCAACCGCTGAACCGGTAGACCCGCCACTCCCCGTCCCCTTCCCCTGCCACATCCGTCAGCTCCCACTCGGGATGGCCGCCGTCCTCCAGCAGCCTCGCCATCGGCGTCCGCCAGTAACTGATGTCGTTGCCCCCGACCACTAGTAAGTCGACCCCCTGGGCGCGGGCATACTCCGTGACGCGGTCATAATCATCATAGGGGAACAGGACCGCCTCGCCGCCGGCGTAGTAAGCCGTTGAGAACTCTCGGCTCATCACGCGCTGACCCGGACCGTAAGCCCGTTCGATCCTTTCCCCCACCTCGCGCGCGGCCAGGGGATAGCTGTCGCGCGCGAAACGGAGTGGCGTCGCCAGCAGCAGGGGCAGTGTGACGGCCAGGGCGACCAGCGCCGGGGCGGCCCCCAGCAGACGCTCCCGCCGCCGCCCTTCGAGATTCAGGCCCAGCGTCTCCCGGCTCCAATCCTCCAGCCGCAGCCACCCCTGGGCAGCCCAGATCATGAGCAGCGGCGTGTAGGGGATGAAATAGCGGGGCACGGCGTCGATGAAGAACAGCATCAGCGCCGGCGACATCATCAACAGGAGGAAGCCCGCGCCCGCCGCCTGCCTGCGGCTCCAGCCAGCCGAGAAGAGGCCGAGCGCCACGAGCGGCAGCAGCCAGCGGGGGAAGACCTGCTCGAGCTGTTCATCGTAGAAGATGTCGGCCTGCTGCAGGAACGTGCGGGCGGACCTCTCCGGGTCCTCCAGCAGATAGAGCGCCGGGCCGGGATAGTCATCCCCCAGGTCGTTCACATATACTTCGTCACCGCCGGCGCTCACCGCCATGAAACGCTGGTCCCAGCCGATGGTGCCGCCGCGCACCGACTCGCCGGCGCTGTAGACCAGCACCGGGTTCTTGCCGCTCACGTTCCAGCCCCCCATCTCACTGTGCAGGTACAGGACCAGCGGCGCCGCATAGACCGAGAAACTGATCAGGAAGACCGCCAGCGCCCGGACCATGTGCCCCCAGACGCCGCGCCTGAGCGCGGTGAAGAGAGCCACCAGCACGAAGAGGGCCAGGTAGATGAGGGCGGTGGGGTTCACCAGGTAAGCGAAGCCGAGGGCTGAGCCGGCCAGGATGCTGCAGGGCACCCGGCAGCCGCGCACCATATGCCGGGAGAAGAGGATGGCCAGCAGCACGAAGAACATGAACATGCTCTCGCTGTAAAGCTGCGTCGACAGGTCGACGAGATACGGGTCCACGGCCACGAGGGCGGCGGCCATCAGCCCGACCTTCTCCCCCACCAGCTCCTTGCCCAGCAGGTAGACGGGCACGAGCAGCAGCACGCCGAAGGTAACCGTGACGATATAGCCCGAGAGGACGTAGTCCTGGAACACCGCCGCCAGCCCGGCGATGAAGAAGGGGAAGGTGGGCAGGAAGTTGGTGCTGGTGACGCCGGTGATGTCCCGCGGCCCGTACCCGCCCGCCAGCGACTCGGCCATGTGGGCATAGACCGTCTGGTCGAGCTGGATCATCTCCCGCGCCAGCACCGAGACCACCCTGAGGACGAGCGCCAGGGCCATGAGCAGGTAGAGGACCCGGCGTGGTGTCAGGGCTGCTGCCCCTTTCCGGAAAACGCTGATCGCCGCACCTCGCTTCCCAAGGGTCATTCACGGGACAGGGACTTTTTCGGCGGCGGCGGGACGTACCCCTGCACCGGCGCCGACCGAAGCGGCCGCTACCGGTAGACAGCGGCAGAATTCACGAAACCAGCTATCCCGGAGACGAACGCCTCCCGCTGCCTGCTGCCTCGCAGCACGCTGGAGATCTCGCCGCGGACCGGGCTGTCGGTGACCAGCAGCGCCAGCGTCGTCCTGACGCCCAGGAAGTTGCCCAGCGAGAACAGGGCCGATGCCTCCAGTTCGACGCCGAGGTATCCCTCCACGCCCCAGGCGGCGATGGCCTCATCGGTCTCCCGGAAGGCGGCCCCGGTGGTGACCACCGGGCCCTGGTGCACCGGCAGCTCCCGCCCGCGCATGAAGGATGCCAGGTTGTCCGTGAGCGCCGCGTCGCCCTGGACCTGCTCGCCGTGCGGGGCGCCGTAATGGGGCGAGAGGCACTCGCCCGCCAGGGAGGCCCCGGCGACTATGATATCGCCGCACTCGATCTCCGGCTGCAGGGCGCCGCAGGAACCGATGCCGATGACCGTATCGATCCTGGTGTAGGCGAGGCTCCGCATCACGGCTTCGAGGATGACGGTTCCCGGCGGGACGCGCATGTAGCCTATCTTGACGCCGTCGATGTAGCCGGAATACAGCGAGCCGTGGTGCTCGTGGCGGTCAAGCCTGGAACTGATAAAGTCTTCCCCGAGGGCGAGCAGGAGGACGCGGGGCGTGAAATCGTGGGGGTCCGAGCCCTGGAAGACCCAGCGCTCGGCGACGAAGCGGACGAACTTTTGTTCCCAGGTTGTCATGCGGCTCTCGGCAGGCTCCCAAAGCTTCCATTCACACGGGATGACCGATACTATACCAGAAATGCCGTCCCCCCACCGAGACTAGGATGAAGAGCATCAGCCGCGTGCCGCTGAACGCAATCCTGATGAGCTCATCGCAGCTGATCAGGGCCGCCATCGGCTTCATCTTTTTCATCTTCCTGGCCCAGCGCCTCGGGCCCACCGACTTCGGCAGGTACATGTTCGCCTTCGCCCTGGCGGAGATCTTCTCCATATTCGGCGACTTCGGGCTGCACGAGTATTCCATCCGCGAGATCGCCCGCCGGCCGGAGGACCTGCCGCGCCGCCTGCCGGGGCTCCTGGTCCTCAAGACGCTGCTGTCCTCCTCCTCGGCCGTCATCATGCTGGCCATCCTGCCGCTGATGGGCAAGGACGAGGCCACTTCCCTGGCCGTGGCCGCCTTCGCCCTGGCCCAGATCGGCTACTCCTGGTTCTATGCCTCGACGGTGGCCTTCGCCGCGCGCCAGGACCTCCACCTGCAGGCGTTCCTCTGGCTCCTGGAGAAGGCCCTCTTCGCCGCGGCGGGGGCCTCCCTGCTGCTGGCCGGCCGCGGCCTGGTGGCCGTGGCGCTCAGCAACACCGCCGTCCAGTTCGCCGGCGGCGCCCTGGCGGTCCTGATCGCCTGGCGCCGCTACGGTCCGCTGGCCCGCTCCCTGGCCGCCTCCGACTGGGTACCCTGGCTCAGGGCCGCCCTCCCCTTCGGCCTCATCGTCGCCTTCTACCTGGTCTACTTCCGCATCGACAGCGTCATGATCTCCTTCATCCGCGGCGACGTCGAAGTGGGGCAGTACAACGCCGCCTACAACATCATCTCGGCGCTCCTCATCATACCCGCGGGACTGGTGGCCGCCCTCTTCCCCAAGCTGGCGGGGATGTTCGACTCCCCCGGCGACGACATAGACGCTCCCTTCCAGAAGGCGGCCCGCTGGCTCATAGCCATCTCACTGCCGCTGGCGGTGGGCGGGTGGCTGCTGGCGCGGCCGCTGATCGAGTTGCTGCTGGGGCAGGATTACCTGCCCGCGGTGAACGCCCTCGCGGTGCTGTCATGGACCCTGCCGGTCTGGTTCGTCACCTTCCTCCAGGGGAACCTGCTGACCATCATCGAGCGCCAGAAGGCGGTCGCCGCCGTGGGCTTCATCAACATGACCGCCAACGTCGTCCTCAACCTGCTGGTCATCCCGCGCTACGGCTTCACCGGCGCCGCCGTGACCACCCTCGTCACGGAGGCCATCGGCCTCATGCAGATGTTCTACCTGCTGCGCCGCAACATATCTTTCAGGAGCACCGCCGCGACAGCCCTCAGGGTGGCCCTGGTGAGCGCGGGACTGGGCCTGGCGGTATTCCTGCTGAGGGGCAGCCTGCCGGTGCTGGCGGTCATCGCTGTCACGGCCGCGGGCTACGGCGCCGCCGTCGTGGGACTGGGGATCATCCCCGCCAGGGAGATCAGGGGGATCTTCCGCCGGGAGCCCGAAACGCTGGAAGCCTCCGGCATCGGGCCGCTCGACCCCGGCCCCTGATCAGTTGCCCAGCACCAGGAACACGGTCGAGCCCCACTCCCGGGGCAGGAGCGGGTTGAGGGCCCGCGCCAGCGCCCCCGTGGCCAGGCTCGCCGCCTGGTAGAGGCGGGCGTGGCGCACGCAGGCGTTCCCGAAGGCAGCGAAGGCTTTCAGCGTCGGCGACGAGCGCGCATATTCGGGGCCGAGGCGCTTGGCATATTCCTCAGGCGGGAAGATGCCGGCGCGGAAGAACGTCCACGACCTCTCCACCGTGAAACCGGCGGCGCGGAAACGCGCCTCCGTCTGCGAAGGCAGCTCCAGGCCGTAGTGTCCGTCCAGCTCGATGAAGTAGCGCTGGAACAGCTCGGCGTCCCGGCGCACGAGCCGGTAGAAGGGGGCCGTGCAGTGGGCCTCGACGATGTGCAGCATGCTGCCGCCGGGCTTGAGCACCCGCTTCCACTCGGCCAGCACCGCCTCCTTGGCGTCGAAAGGGATATGGCCGAAGAAATCCCAGGAATGGATGACGTCGAAGGTGTCGTCGGCGAAGGGCAACGCCAGAGCGTCAGCTGCGGCCACCGCTTCGTATATCCCGCCGGCGCCCGCCAGCCCCTCCAGGGACAGGTCGATCCCCACGGTGCGGAAGGGGGCAAGCAGTTCGCTGCCGCCGCCGCAGCCTACATCCAGGACCAGGGTCGCGGCCGGGTCGAAGCGGTTGAGGAAGTCACGGGTGAACCGGTGCTTGACGGTGTTCGAGGCCAGGCGGTCCCTGAGCGCCTTGAGTGTCCGGGCCAGGCCCTGGCGGCGGGCGACGCCGTCCTCCACCGGGGCGGCGAAACGGCCCTCATAGAACTCGTCGTGGCCGCTGAAGCAGGGGATGCCCTCCCGGACCTCCCAGGAGCGGCCGCAGCCGCATCTGAGCGCCCCCTCCCCTGCCGCCAGCCTGCCGCGGCACGCAGGGCAGCGGAATATCTCCCGGGTTTCCATGCGGAAGCTAACGCCCGCGGGAGCCTTTTTTCCTGCCGGCCCCTTCCATCTTCCCGGCGACGAAGGCGGCTATCTCCTGCTTGAAGCGCTCGCGGGAGAACTTCTCCGCATGCCTGCTGATCTTCCTCGCATCGAAGCTGCCCATGGAGAAGCGGGACACTGCTTCGATGAGGGACTCGGCGGTGGGCTCTTCGAAGAAGAGGCCGGTGCGCCCTTCAACCACGCTCTCGGTCAGGCCGCCGCGGCCGAAGCCGATCACAGGCCGGCCCGCGGCCATGGCCTCCACCGGCACGATGCCGAAATCCTCCTCGCCGGGGAACACCAGCGCCAGGCAGCCGGCCAGCAGCTCCTGGATCTGCTCGTCCCCGACATAGCCGAGGAACTCGATGTTCGGACCGGCGGCCTGGCGCAGCCGCTCCCGCTCCGGTCCGTCGCCGGCGACCTTGAGCGGCAGCCCCAGCCGGGTAAAGGCTTCCACCGCGAGCTCCACGCGCTTGTATGACACCAGCCGCGAGATGACCAGGAAGTATGTGCGCGGCGCATCCGCCGGGCTGAACCGGTCGACGTCCACCGGTGGGTGGATCACCGCCGCCTCGCGCCGGTAATACTTGGCGATCTTGGCGGCGACGTTGCTGGAATTGGCTATGAAATGATCGACCCGGTCGGCCGCCTGGCGGTCCCAAAGCCGCAGGTAGTGCAGCACCAGGTCATTGCCCGCCTTCACCAGCGGCCGGGAGAAGCGGAAGCGCTGGTCGAGGTATGGCTCCCAGGCGTAGCGCAGGGGCGTATGGCAGTAGCAGACGTGCGTCGTGCCGGGGCCGGTGAGGATGCCCTTGGCACAGGCGGAGCTGGAGGAGATCACCAGGTCGTAGGAAGAGAAATCAAAGGACTCGAAGGCCAGCGGGAACAGCGGGATGTACCGCTGGGCGACCCTGTCCAGGTACGGCAGCTTCTGCACGAACGAGGTCCGCACGTCCCAGGACGCCACCGTCTCCGGCAGGTTCACGCTGGACATGAAGCTCGTGTAGACGGGGGCGCCGGGGTAGATGTCCAGGAGCGCTTCCACCACGCGCTCGGAACCGCCCAGCGTCGTCAGCCATTCGTGTGAGATCGCTACCCGCAGTTCCTTTTTCACGTCCGCCTCACCCGGCACCTCCGGCGCAGCCTGCGTCGCTGCCGCAGCAGCGGCAGCCAATTGAGAATAACCGGCAAAAAGCATATACTTTTTTTAACCTATATTCAGCCAAATGAAGCCCTCCACGGACCCCAAACAGGACATCTCCGGCGCCACTGCCACGGTCGCAGACGACCGCGGCCGGACAGTCGACGAAGCGATCATCCGGTCGCTCTGCTACTCGGACATCTTCAGCTACCCCCTGCGGGTCGAGGAGATCGTCCGCTACGTCACCGGCGTCAAGATGACTATCGACGAGGCGGCCGAGAGGTTAAGGGCGAGCGAGCCGCTCATGGCGCTGGTGAGGACGGACGGCGAGTTCTATTTCCTCGAAGGGCGCGAAGCGAACTGCCAGCTGCGCAAGGACCGCGAGGCCGAGTCGCGCCAGCAGCTGGCCATCTCCCAGCGGCGCCTCGTCCCCCTGCAGGGCATCCCCTTCCTGAGGATGGCCGCCGTGACCGGCGCCCTGGCGGCGCTCAACGCCCCCGCCGGCGACGACGTCGACCTGCTCATCGTCAGCTCGCGCAAGCGCACCTGGACGACCTACTTCTTCCTGCGCCTGTGGCGCCGCTTCGGCCACAACCCGGACTTCTGCTTCAACGTCTTCCTCTCCGAGGGCGACCTGGTGTTCCGCAAGGAGAACTTCTTCTACGCCCGCGAGATCCTGGGAGCCCTGCCGATCTACAACACCGGCTCGTTCGAGCGCTTCCTGGACGCCAATCCCTGGATCTACGACGTCTTCCCCTCTTACGACCGCGGCCGCGACCGGCAGATGTACCACATCCCCAGGAGCCCGCGCTGGGTCAGGAGGCAGCGGCTGCTGGAGAAGCTGCTGGCGGGCATCCCCGGCGACCTCTTCGAGTTCACCATCCGCACCATCCAGACCCGGCGGCTCGACTCCTCATCCCCAGGCGCCGCGATGAGCATGCGCCGCAACCGCATCAAGCTGCACAAGCGCGACAACCGCTCGCCCATCATGGTCAAGTTCGATGAACGGGTGGAAGAATGGACCCGCCGCTACCGCGAGCTCGCCGTTCCGGCCATCAGGCCCGTGGAGTAAGCGACCGGCTGTCCCGCAACATCGGGCCGCCGCCGCGACAGGGCGGGGTCAGGCGTTGCGGTCGAAGAAGGCGAACAGCGTCCTCAGCAGGATCTTGATGTCGAACCACGGGTTCCAGTTCTCGATGTAGTAGATGTCGTATTCCACGCGCTCACCGATGTCGGTGTCGCCCCTGAGCCCGTTTATCTGCGCCCAGCCGGTCAGCCCCGGCCGCACCCGGTGCCTGGCCGCATAGGAGGGAATGCTCTCCTTGAAGGACTCCACATGCGCCGGACGCTCCGGACGCGGCCCCACCAGGCTCATGTCACCCCTGATCACGTTCACCAGCTGGGGCAACTCGTCGATGCCCAGGGGCCGGATGATCCGGCCGACCCTGGTGCGGCGCACGTCCCTGGCCGTCGACCAGCCGGCCTCGCCCCTCTCCGCGTCCCGCCGCATGGAGCGGAACTTGAGCATCCTGAAGGGGCGCTCGTTCTTGCCGAGCCTGACCTGCTGGTAAAAGATCGGACCCGGTGAATCGATCCGGATGGACACCATGGTCAACAGCATCACCGGCGCGGCCACAACCAGGGTGAAAAGTGAGATCGTGATGTCCATGGCCCGCTTGAACAACGCCTGCAGCCCCGTGATGGCGCCGCGCTTGAGGCCGATCACCGGCAGGCCGCGGATGTGCTCCACGCCCACGCGGTCGGAGAAGACCTCGTAAAGCCTGGGCACCACGGTGAACTCGACGCCATAGGGCCGGCACCGCTCCATGAGGTTCACCGTCTGGTCGTGGCGGTCACGCGAAAAAGCCACGATCATGTGCTGGATCCTGTACGTCTCCAGGACGGATTCGAGCTGGTCGTAATCATCGAACACGCGGTACTCGCCCTCGTGAACGACACGCCTGGAAGGTTTCTGGTCGAGGAAGCCGACGAACTTAAGCCCAAGGCTGGTGTCGTTCTGGATCTTGCGCACGCACGAGAGGCCGACGCTGCCGGCCCCCAGCACCAGCGTCCGCTTCATGTACCAGCCGTGGCGGCGGCCCAGCTTCTGCAGGTGATAGACGATGAAACGCATGAGCGAGACGCAGACGATCATCAGCAGCCATGACAGTACGATCACGTTACGTGAATAGTGCACCGGGGGGAAGATGACGATGGTGGTGGAAAGCAGTACCATCGAACCGAGCGTCACCGCCGAGATGATATGTGGCAGGATCTCCAGCAGGCTGAGGTTGAGGCGGAACCGGTAGAGGCCGAAGAGCTTGAACAGCAGCCAGTAGAACGGGAGGATGACGAAAGCCACCGCCAGGTAGAACTCCGCCGACGGTGAGGGGCTGCCGGTCTCCTCGATCCAGAAACCAAGCTGGAAATAAGCCAGGAACGCCAGCCGGTAAGCCAGCACGACCCCCAGCAGGTCTCCGATTACGAGTGATGCATGCGCGAAACGGTGGGATGTGAAAAATCTCTTGGCTTTTTTCACTGTCTCATTACCTTACCCGTAATATTTTAGAACTTTTGCAGCCGCTTTGCAGGTCAGGGCCTTTTTCTTTGTCGGAAGCGCCAGGCCGGTGCTAAAATCAGGCCCATGCTCCACATCGGAATCAACGGAAGGTCGCTCTTCCGCCTCATGACCGGCGTCCAGCGCTATGCCTTCGAGGTCACCCGTGAACTCGCCGGCATGGCCGGCGACGACTTGCGTGTCAGCGTCTTTGCCGGGCGCGAGGGACGCGGGGACCGGTCGGGCCTGCCCCTCAGGCCGGGGCTGCTGCCGGCTGGCGGCGGGGCCAAAGGACTGCTGTGGGAACAGGCCGTGCTCAGGCGCATGGCGGCGCGTGCGGGCGTCGACGTGCTGTTCAATCCCGGCAACGTGGCCCCCGTCGCCCTGCGCATCCCGCAGGTGGTGACCATCCATGACCTCGCTTTCATGGTATACCCGCAGTTCTTCTCCCACAGCTTCGCTTCCTGGTATCGCTTTGTCATTCCCCGGGTAGCCCGGGAATCCTCGGCGGTCATCGCCGTCTCGGAGAACACCAGGTCGGACCTCGTCGCCATCCTGGACATCGACCCCAGCCGGATCGCTGTGATCCCGCCGGCCGCTTCGCGCAGCTTCTCGCAGCCTGTCAAGAGGGAGGAGATCGAGCGGGTACGCACGCTCTACAAACTGCCGCAGCGCTTCTTCCTCTCCGTCTCCAGCCTCGAGCCGCGCAAGAACCTCAGACGCCTGATCCAGGCCTATCGGATCCTGCCTGACCCTGTCACTGAGGAGCACGGTCTGGTGCTGGTGGGCGCCGGCAACCGCGTCTTCGCTGACCCGGACATCGCGGCGATCCTGCGGCGGGACGGCCGGGGCTCGGTGGTATCCCCGGGTTACATACCCGCAGAGGACCTCCCGGCGATCTACCGCATGGCGACGGCGCTGGTCTTCCCCTCTCTCTACGAGGGCTTCGGCCTGCCCGTGGTGGAAGCGATGGCCGCGTCGACGCCGGTGATCACCTCTAACCGCTCATCCCTGCCCGAGGTCGCCGGCAAGGCGGCGGTGCTGATCGATCCGGAGAGCATCGAGGAACTGGCGGCGGCCATGGAGCTCATGGCCACCAATTCGGGCACCAGGAACCTGCTGGTGGAGCGCGGGAAGCTGAGGGCGGCCAGGTTCACCTGGGAGCGCACCGGGCGGGAAGTGCTCGGCGTCCTCAGGGCCGTTGCCTCGGGCGAGCCACTCCCGGCGCCCGGACCGCCCGGCGCCTGAAGCTCAATCCGCCGCACCGCCCCCCTTCGCTTCGAACGCCAGCCACGAAGTCAGGCCCAAAAGCGTGAAGAACATGAACAGCACGCCGGTCTGCCAGAGGTAGACATCCAGCAGCCCGTGCAGCACGTAGACGAACGTGCTCATCAAGAGCGCCAGCCCGAAATAGCGGAAGCCCTCGCCGGAATCGTTCCCCCGCGCCAGCCTGAACTGAGTCCAGGCGGCGGCCCCCAGCAGGTAGACCATGGTCGCCAGCCCGACGATGCCGTTGTTGGCGAGCGCCTCCAGGAATATGTTGTGTGTCCGCAGGCGCTCGTCATGACGCGTGCCGGGGACGTACTCGCCGTAGCGCAGGCGGAACTGGTCAGAGCCGGCGCCCAGCACCGGGCTGTCCTTGAACATGAGCCAGGCGGCTTCCCACAGCTTGCTGCGGGAGACCGACTCCAGGATCGGCTCGGTGATTATGATCCTGCTCAGGGGCGGCTCCTCTGCCAGCTCGAAGGTCCGGCTGCCGGCGGCGTCGATCTCGACGGGGACCACCAGCGGGTAGACCCCGGCGTCCGAGAACCAGCTGACGTGTGTCTTGAACAGGTCGAAGAGCAGCAGGTAGCGGCCGTGATCCGCCGGCGTGTCGAAGACGACCTCGACGTCGGTCGTCGCGTCCACCGGTACGTCGTGGGGCAGCAGGGTCGGGCGGCTCACGGCATCGCCGCGCTCAAGCTCCGGATAGCGGACCCAACGGTAGGAGATGAAGACCCGCTCCCGCCCGTCCCGGGCCCAGTCGATCCTGCTGGTGTTTGTCACCCGGACCGTGGCGGTATATTCCTGACCCGGCGCCATGCCCGAGGGCATGCGCGCCATGGAGTAAGTCGCGTTGTACCGCTGCTCCTGCTGGGCCAGGTTGAACCTGACCGCCACGGAGTTGCTGGCCAGGATGAGGACCCCCGTCACCAGCGGCAGCAGCGCCAGGGCCATGACCAGCATCCAGCGCACGCGCCGGTCCAGCCGCAGGACGAAGGCGAGCGCCAGACCGGCGGCCAGCGCCAGCGGCAACGCCACCAGCCCGCTGCGCGTATAGGTATAAACCTGGACCACGAACACCAGGGCCATGAATGTCAGCGACGCCGCATAAAGCAGCCGCTGTCCGGGGGCGGATCTGGCGCGGGCCGCCAGCCACAGCGTCAAAGCCAGGATGACCGGCAGGGTGATCTCGAGGTAGAAGGAAAGAACTGTGGGGAAAGGCAGTGTCGAAGTCGTCCTGAGGTTGTAGAAGCTGCCGAAAGTCGTTACGCCTTCCTGGAAGGCGGACAGGGGGTTCATGTAGTATCTCGCGAAGATGAAGGTCTCCACCAGCCCCACCAGCACCACCACCAGGACGGTCACGGCCACTGCTGCCGCCACGACCATGTGGGAATGGTACTTCTTCCCGGGGAGCCGGGACATGCCGAAGTAGACCAGGGCCGCGAAGGTCATCCTCAGAGAGTACTTGAGGGCGCTGGGACGGTCCTCTGCCAGAACCGAAGACAAGAAGTTCCCGGCAACGAACAGCAGTACCGCCAGATCAAGGGCGCGGCGGCCGGATAGCGGCGGCCGGGCAACCACCCACCAGTAGAGGCAGGACGCCAGGAAGACACCGGCAGCCAGCTCGGATGTGGTGAAGGACACCGGGCCCACCGTGGCAACAGGTTCTATCAGCTCGAAGGCAGTGGAGAAGATGACGATGCACACGCCCGCCAGCACGACCCGCGCCGGGGCCAGCCTTCCCGCTTCAGACACGGGCCGCATCGCGCAGTATCTCCAGAGTCTCCCGGGCTGCCCGCTCCCAGCTGAACCGGGCAGCCTGCTCGAGCCCCCTGGCCCTGAGCCGGGCTGCCAGACCCTCGTCGCTGACGACTTCGGTGATGGCGCGGGCGAGATCGTCCATGTCCAGCGGGTCGACGTAGACGCCGGCTTCGCCCACCACCTCAGGCAGGGACGAACTACGCGAGACGATCACCGGCGTTCCCGATGCCATGGCCTCCAGCGGCGGCAGGCCGAACCCTTCATACAGGGACGGGTAGATGAACGCGCTCGCCTGCCGGTAGAGAGACGGCAGGTAGCGGTCCCGTACATATCCGGTCACATGCACCCGGCCGAGGAGGTCCCTGCGCTCCAGCTCGTCGAATATCGCCTGAGCCATCCAGCCGCGTTTGCCGGCCAGCACCAGGTGCAGGTCGGGCATCTGGCGCGAGACCCTGTCAAAACCCTTGATGAGCAGATTGAGGTTCTTGCGCGGCTCCAGCGTGCCCACGAACAGGACGTACGGCCTGGTGATGCCGTAGTGTTTCAGGGCCTCCTCATCATCGGTCTCAGGCTCCGGGTTGAAGCGGGGGTCCACCCCTTCATGGACGACGCTCACCTTGGAAGCGTTGACATTCATGCCCCGGAGCAGGTCGAGCTTGGTGTTGTGGGACACCGCTATCACCCGGCTGGCCCGCCGTGTCGAAACGGGAACGAGGCTGCGCGTCCAGATGACGTTGCGCAGCTTGTGCGTCCTCGGGAAGAGCTTGAAGGAGAGGTCGTGTATCGTCAGCACCATCGGGCAATGGGCCAGCACCGAAAGAACGAAGTTGGTGAAGAAGCAGACATCGATGTTGTGCCGCCGCAACAGCAGCGGCAGCAACAGCTGCCGCCACGGCTCCTGGTAACGGAAGTTGCTGTGCACGACCGTGACGTTGTCCCGCGCGGCGGCCTCGGCCTCGAAACCAGTCTCGCGAGTGCTGAAAAGGAAGAGCCGCTCGTCAGGGCCGAGCAACTCGGCCATGGCGTGGACGAGCTGGTGAGTGTACCACTCCACACCGCTCTTGTTTGTCTGTATCGCCGACAGATCGACGCCGATGTTCATTGATCAGCCGTCCCCATGCCAAAAAAGTGGATGCCCGCCACACCTCCCGGCCGGCTGGCTGCGCCCGGTAACAGGTCAGACGGACCTTTGGACCATGACAGTATATACCAAAATAACAACAGCCTAACGGCCCAGGAACTCCTGGATCATAGCCTGGCTCTCCCCCTCATCGAGGACGACATAGGAGATCCCGCCGATATCCTGTCCGTAACCCGCCAGAACGAACTTGCGGTTGTTCTCGGGCGGCGTGCGGAACTTGACCCAGGCCAGGCGCATCAGCTCAGGCGTGGTCATGTCTGTGGTGATGCTGTCGATCATCGTCGGCGCGGTGATGGGCATCCTCGCCAGGTTCGCCGGGCTCGCCATGCTCTTCTGCAGCGCCTCCATGAACTGCTGCTGTCGCGCCATGCGCTGGAAGTCGTTATCGGAGTAGCGCACCCGCACATATATCAGCGCCGTCTCGCCATCCATGTGCTGCGGCCCTGCATCAAAATGCACCTCGGTCCATTCGACGCCCTGGGGGTATTGCGAATCGATGGGCGCCGGGACGTCGATATCGACCCCCCCGAGGCTGTCGACAATGGCCGGGAACCCGTCGAAATCGATCTCCACGTAATGATGGACCGGCAGCCCGGTCAGATCCTCGACCGCCTCGATCTGCAGGGCGGGACCGCCGTAGCTGTAGGCGGAGTTGATCTTGCCTTCGCCGTAGCCGGGGATGTCCGCCAGCGTGTCCCTGGGGATCGAGAGCTGCGAGATCACCTTGTCCCCCGCATCCACCCTCATCATCAGCAGGGTATCGGCGCGGGCTGACTCCCCGGGCCGCTGGTCGCTGCCTATGAAAAGGATGTTGACGGGCGAGGAAGAGAGCCCGAAAGAGCTGTCCAGCGCCGCCATGGCGTCGTCCGGCACCCGGTCGTTGCTCTCGCGCACCGCGCGGTCGACACGCCAGTAGGAGATGCCGGCGAGCGCCAGTATGGCCACCAGCGCGACCACGAGCCCGTAGAGGACGACCCTGCCCCAGCGGACCGGTTTGACGGGACGGCGCTCCTGGCCGCCGCCAGGACGCGGCGCCGCGGCGTCCGGCGTCCGCTCAGTCTCCGGCCAGGACTGCCAGTCCTCCTCCTGACGGACGGGAACGGTGCCCTCCCCACGCTTCCGCCCGCGTTTCAGCTCCTTGTCGAGCGTCTTGCGGCTGCGCAACCGCGAGCTCTTGTAGCGCTTGTATGGTTTCTGTTCGTTATCCAAGTCTTGTGTTCAGAGGAGTGTTTCGGCCAGGGCACGGCACCGGGCACGACCTAGAACTATAACATTTTACACGGAAAGAAGGGGAAGTTGCGCCGGCGGGCGCGCCCGGACCTCAGAGGGAGAGCTGGAAGGAGAGGTGATACGCGGCCAGCAGGCCGTAGAGGACGGTCAGGGCCGACAGCCCCCGCGCCGCGAAGGGCAGATGGCGGTTGCGCCAGAGCACGTAGGATCCCAGGCCGACGACCAGGGTCTTGATGAACATCGCCAGCGGCAGGTTGACCTCGAGCAGCGAGGCCATCACCGGGTTCCCTTCCGCGTATCCCAGGGAAAGCGCCCGGGCGGTCATCAGGCAGTCGATGAGATTGAACAGCGCCAGCAGCGCCAGCAGGTGCAAGGCAGCCGGCCTGTCCCTGCCGGATATCTCTCCGGCGGCAGCGGCCCCCGCGTAGCTGAAAGCAGGCGCGGGCAGGATGGCAGTCAGGGCCCGGCGCTCCGGCAGGGACCATTGCACCCTGCCCTGTTCCCGGGACCGCCGCTCGCCTATCAGGAACTCGCAGGCGGAGCAGCCTGCGCCGCAATCCGACCTGATCTCACTGTTTGCTGAGCATACGAGAGCTCCCGGCATACCCTGCGATCCCTCCAGATAATAGTAATCAGGCTTCTTTGTACCATTTGAAGGGGTGCTTAATCAATACCCCGGAAGTATCCCGATGAGCCGCGCGGGCGCCGCTGACCGGCTGCCGCAACCGGAAAAGCGCCGGAGACGCCGCCTGTTATTGAAATGCCCTGGCCTTTTCTGTAGAGTTTCCCCGCGAATAACTGAAAGCCGGACCAGGGCGGATATGGCAGAAAGAATCGTCATCGGAGTCGACATCGGCGGCACAACCACGGCCGCCGGGCTGGTGGACCAGCGGCTCGAGGTCATCGACTCCGTGGAGCAGGAAACCGTCACTTTGAGCCAGGAGCAGCTCCTGAACTGCCTGGCCGGGATAATCTCCGGCCTCGCCTCCCGCTCGCCGGCGCCGGTGGCGGCCATCGGCTTCGGCATCCCATCCATGATCGACCGCGCCGCCGGCCGGGCCGTGATGTCGGTGAACATCCCCCTGGCCGACATCGATTTCGTCACCTACATGACAGGGCGCACCGGACTGCCCGTCTTCATCGACAACGACGCCAACGTCGCGGCGCTCGCCGAGCATCGCGCCGGCGCCGGGACCGGCACCCGCCAGATGGTCATGATCACGGTGGGAACCGGCATCGGCGGCGGACTCATCATCGACGGCTCCGTCTACCGGGGGGCCGGCGGCAGCGCCGCCGAACTGGGGCACATGGTCATCGATGTCAACGGCCCCGAGTGCCCCGGCGCCTGCGGCAACCGCGGCTGCTTCGAGGCGATGGCCTCCGGCACCGCGCTCAGGCGCTACGCGCTGGAGGCCGCCGGCGCCGATCCCGGCTCGGCATTGGGCCGGGCTGTCTCCGAGGGCAGTGATGTCGACGGCGCCCTGGTTTCCCGGCTGGCCCGTGAGGGCGACAGCGCCAGCGCCGCCGTCATGGCAAAGGTCGGTTTCTATCTCGGCGTCGGCATCACCAGCCTGGTCAACATCTTCAACCCTGAGGTCTTCGTGGTGGGCGGCGGCGTCGCCCAGGCCGGCGAGCTGCTCCTGGAACCGGCCGTCAGCCACTTGCGCCGCACCGGCCTCAGGCCCAATCGCGACACGGTGCGCGTGGTCACGGCGTCGCTGGGGCCCCGGGCCGGCATGCTGGGGGCAGCCTGCATGGCCCTGGACGAGAGCACGCCAGCAGACTGACGAAAGGAAGCCATGCCCCACAAGGTCTACTTCATATCAAGCCGCGCCGACAGCAGGGAGCGCAACGTCAAGAAGTACCGCCGCATGCTGCGTGAGCTCGATTTCGGGCGGATCATCACCTCCGGCGACCTGGTCGCCATCAAGACCAGTTTCGGGGAACAGGGGAACCTGACCTACCTGCGCCCCCAGTACGCGCGGCTGGTGGTGGACGAGGTGAAGCGGCTCGGCGGCAAGCCGTTCCTGACCGACAGCAATACCCTTTACGCCGGCGGGCGACAGAACTCGCGGGATCACATCGTGACCGCCGTGGAGAACGGGTTCACCTACAGCGTCACCGGCGCGCCGGTGGTCATCGCCGATGGCCTCAAGGGTCGTGATTTCCGCACCGTCCCCATCGAAGGCAGGCATTTCAGTGAGGCCAAGATCGCGGCGCTGGCCCTCGACAGCAACGCCATCATCTCCCTGGCCCACTTCAAGGGACACATGGTCTGCGGCTTCGGCGGGGCCATCAAGAACCTCGGCATGGGCTTCGGCGCCCGCTCCGGCAAGCAGATGATGCACTCCGATGTGCTGCCCGTGGTGAAGCCGGATGAGTGCACCGCCTGCGCCCAGTGCATCAAGTGGTGCCCCGAGGACGCCATCGCCCTGGTCCCGCACGAGCGCGCGGATGGCAAGGGCGTGAAGGTGGCCCTGATCGACCCCGAAGCCTGCATCGGCTGCGGCGAGTGCGTCGCCACCTGCTTCGAGGGCGCCATCGACATCAACTGGAAGTCCGACCCGGCGATAGTGCAGGAGAAGATGGCAGAATATGCCACAGCCGCGCTTACCGAGACCAGGACGAAGTTCGCCGCCATCAACCATGTCATGGACGTCACCCCCGACTGCGACTGCCTCGGCTGGAGCGACAATCCCATCGTCCCCAACATCGGCATCGTCGCGTCGTTCGACCCGGTGGCGGCCGACGCCGCCGCCCTCGACCTGGTCAACCAGGCCGCCGGCATCAGCGACAGCGCCCTGCCCCGGGAGGGCTCCGGGGAGGACAAGTTCGGCTCCATCCACAAGGGGATCGACTCCACGGCGCAGTTGAGGCACGCCGAGAGCCTCGGCCTGGGCAGCGCCTCGTATGAGCTGGTCCCGCTCGACAGGGCTGAAACCGAAGAGGATTAAGAATGCGGCGTCATGACCGCGCCCGCAAGGATGAAGGAGAGCGATGCCCCACAGGATAAGCGACGAATGCCTGGTCTGCGGCGTCTGCGCTGACGAATGCCACAGCCATGCCATCACCGGCAGCGATGACGCCTTCGCCATCGACCCCGACTCCTGCGACGACTGCGGCGAATGCGCCGAGGTCTGCCCCAACGACGCCATCGATGGCTCCTGACGTACACCCGGACCCTGCCAGCGCGCGCCATTGATGCTTCACGTCTGCCCGACACCCATCGGCAACCTCGGTGACATCACCACCCGCGTACTGGAAACGCTCAGAAAGGTCGACGTCATCGCTTCCGAGGATACCCGCCGCACCGGCCGGCTGCTGGCCCACTTCGCCATAGACAAGCCGCAGCTCAGCTTTTTCGAGCACAACGAGGTCCGGCGCGTCCCGGAGATAATCGGGATGCTGAGGGAAGGCAGGGATGTCGCCCTGGTGTCCGATGCCGGCATGCCGGGCATCTGCGACCCCGGTTACCGCCTGATCGCAGCGGCCCTGGACGCGGGGCTGCCGGTGCAGGTCCTCCCGGGGCCGTCGGCGCTCGATACCGCGCTGGTCGCCTCCGGCTTCCCCACCGACTCATTCGTCTTCCTGGGATATATCCCCCGGAAGAGATCAGAGCGGGAACAGATGTTGCGGATGATCGCTGCCGAAAGCCGCACCTGTGTCGCCTACGAGGTCCCCCACCGCCTGGCGGCAACCCTGGCTGCGGCGCCGGACATCATCGGCGACCGCCGGCTGGCTGTCTGCCGGGAGCTCACCAAGAAGTTCGAGGAGGTCGACCGGGGCACTGCCGCGGAGCTGGCTGCCCGCCTGCCGGAAAAGGTCAGGGGAGAGCTGGTCATCGTCTTCGCACCGGATGAGAAGGCGGCGCCGTCCGGGAACTGGGATGGCGAAGAGCTCGCGGAGGCCATCAGGGACCTGCTCGCCGCCGGCATCTCACCGCGGGTCGCCGCTGGCATCGCCTCCCGGCTGAGCGGCATCCCCCGCAACCGCGCATACAGCCTGGCGCTTGAGCTCAGGAAAGAGGGTTAGGGCTCCCGCCCCGGTCTCTGAGCTGTCACGATCTCGAAGAAGCCGCGCCCTACAACCTCGCTGCCAGCAACATCGAACCCGCTTTCCTTCAGCTCCCTGCCTATCCCCCGCTGCCACATGTCCGTCAGGGTGTCCGTCTCGAACAGGCGCAGCAGGCGCATGGCGGCGCGCGTATACAGGGTGTCGGGAGCGCGCAGGTCGCCGATCACCAGGCGGCCGCCCGGCCTCAGCACGCGCCAGACCTCGCGCAGGGCGTTGGCGCGGCCCTCGCGGTTCATCTCGTGGTAGGCCAGGGTGGTCATGGCCCGGTCGAAGGTAGCGTCCGGGAACGGCATGTCCTCGGAGTTTGCTACCAGGAACTCCACCGGTCGGCCGCGCGCCTTCCGCTCGGCCATGGCTATCATCCTGGGCGAGAGGTCGATCCCGGTCACGCTGGCCGTACCCGCCATTTCCGCCACGAGCATCGCCTGGGTGCCGGTGCCGCAGTTGAAATCGAGGACCCGCTGCCCGGCCCCGATCCCGGCGGCGGCGACCACCGCCCGGCGGAAAGCCCCCTCCCCGCCGGCGAAGACGAAGGCAAGGCTCAGGCCCCCGTCGTAGAAGCGGGCCAGCCTGCCGAACTCGTCGCGGTAATAGCCGGAAGTCTTCCTTCCCTGTTCCATCGCCCCTCAATCATCGCTGCCTGCGCCCTGCCCTCATTAGACCCGGATCCCGCGGCCTTGAAACCCGCCATCCCAGCCGTTATTTCGGAGGTATCCGGCCACGCCTGGTTGAATAGACATGAAATAGAGTATCATTGGATGAACATCAAACGCAGTCCTGAACGCGATTACGGAGGAAACAAGCATCCATGGAGCAGAGATCATGAAAGTCCTGATGGTGTACCCTGAGTACCCGGATACCTTCTGGAGCTTCAGGAAGGTACTCCCCTACACGGGCAAGAAGGCGGTTTTCCCGCCGCTGGGCCTGCTGACCGTTGCCAACATGCTCCCGGCGGACTGGGAGAAGAAGGTCGTCGACCTGAACGCTTCGCGGCTCAGGGACGCCCATCTCGAGTGGGCCGACATGGTCATGGTCTCCGCCATGATCGTGCAGGAGGAATCGGCCGAAGCTGTGATCAGGCGGGCAAAAGCCGCCGGCAAGACCGTCGTCGCCGGAGGGCCGCTCTTCACCAACCAGAAGGAAGAGACCCAGGGCGTGGACTACTTCGTCCTGGGAGAGGCGGAGGTCACCCTCCCCCGCTTCCTGGAAGACTTCGCCCGGGGCGAGGCCGGGCACCGCTACGAGCAGGATGGCGCGTGGCCCTCCCTTGAGCAGACGCCGGTTCCCGACTGGTCACTGGTCTCCCTGAAGAACTACACCACCATGGCGATCCAGAACTCGCGGGGATGCCCCCACAAGTGCGAGTTCTGCGACATCCGCATCATGTTCGGGCAAAAGCCCCGGTTGAAGAGCGGAGAAAAACTGGTAGCGGAGCTGCAGCACCTGTACGACGCCGGCTGGCGCGGGACGGTCTTCGTCGTCGACGACAACTTCATCGGCAACATCTCCAAGATCAAGGCAGCGCTGCCTAAGCTCGTCGACTGGCAGAGTGAGCATGGCTATCCCTTCAAGCTGATGGCCGAGGCCGACGTGCGGCTCGCGGAGCACCCGGACCTGATGGCGCTGATGTCTTCAGCGAACTTCTACAAGGTCTTCATAGGCATCGAGACACCGTCGCTGGAAAGCCTGAAGGAATGCGCCAAGTTCCAGAACGTGAGGATCGACCCGCTGAATGCCGTCCGCACCATCATGAGCTACGGTCTGGCGGTGATGATCGGCGTCATCGTCGGCTTCGACGCGGACGCTGAAAGAGAGGATATCTTCGCGGACCACATCCGCTACATCCGGGAGCTGGGCACACCAGCGGCCATGGTGGGCCTGCTGTCGGTCCTCCCCAAGACCGACCTGGAGAAACGGCTCATCAGCGAGGGAAGGTTGCTGGAACGCTCGCGGGGCGAGAACGCCGGGCAGCTCACCTTCGTCCCCAGGATGCCCGCGGATAAACTCATCGCCGGCTACCACCAGGTGCTCAGCAACATCTACTCGCCGAAGGTCTACTATCAGCGGGTCGAGGAATTCCTCAAGCATTACCGGCCCACCGTGCGCAAGAGCGTCGGCCGCCACAACCTGCGAGACATAAGGGCGTTCGTCATCAGCATCTTCAGGATAGGGCTTTTCTCCCGCAACGCCTGCCGTTACTGGCGCCTGCTGATAAAGGTGCTGGCAACGAAGCCCAAGGCGTTCTCGGAGACCGTGGAACTGATCATCTGGGGCTGCCACTTCCAGGCTGTCACCAAGCGCATCATCCGCAGCGCCTGAGACCCGCAAGCGAGCCAGCTCCGGCTCTCCCTCAAGGGGCCAGGATAACCATGCGCGCATTCCGGCAGGAGCACCGCCGGCTGCCTAGCAGACCATCGCCGTCGACTTGTGATATGGTTTGACGAGTCGGACCGATATCGCCTGAAAGGAAATGACGGCCAGCCGCTGGCGGCCGCTCGAACAGGAATCCCGTGCTGGAAAGAACTGAAGTCAAACCATTCCGCGGCCTGCGCTACGACCCGGACAGGATAAGCAGCCTGTCGAACGTGATCACTCCTCCCTACGACGTGATCACCCCCGACGCGCAGAACCATTTCCACGAGAAAGACCCCTACAGCTCCATCCGCCTCGACTTCGGCCATGGCTCGGATGACCCCCGGGTGGAAGGTAACCGTTACGTTCGCGCAGCCGCCCGCCTTGACGAGTGGCTGGAGGCCGGGGTGCTGAAACCTGATGCGAAACCTGCTTATTACTGGTGCCGCGAGGAGTTCAGGACGCCGGACGGCAACGCCGCTGTGCGCGAGGGTTTTTTCGCCGCCCTGGGACTGGTGGACTTCTCCCATGGCGCCGTGCTGCCGCACGAGTACACCTCGCCGGGGCCCAAAGCCGACCGCATGGCCCTGATGAGCGCCACGGAGGCCAACCTGAGCCCGATCTTCTGTCTCTATCCGGACCCTGAGCGGGAGCTGGACGGGTTACTGGCAGACCACCTGAGCCGGGACCCGGACGCCGAGGCAACCGATGAAGCCGGCACTCGCCACTCCCTGTGGGTGATAGACGACGATGAGACAGTGGACGGCATCAGCAGTTTCATGGCAGGGCAGAGGCTCATGATCGCCGACGGCCACCACCGTTACGAGACCGCGCTGGCTTACCGCGACGAACGTCGGGGCCGGGACGGCAGCTCAGAGCCGCAGCCCTATGATTACATGATGACCTACCTCTCCAGCGGCGACGCCGACGACATGACGATCTTACCCCTGCACCGCCTGATATCAGGCCTGACGACGGAGACTCTGGCTGCATTGCCGGCGGCGCTGGAAGAGATGTTCGAAGTAGAGCCGGTCAGCATGGAGGAAGGTATCGACACCCTGCTCGGGAAGATGGCCGGGCGCGGCGCCGAGCGCAACGCCTTCGGCATGCACATAGCTGGCAGTGACAATTTCTATCTTCTGGTCGCCAGGCAGCCGCGGCCGATCATCCCCGAGACCGCCGGCCAGCCATCCGCCTCCTGGCGCTCCCTGGACGTGGCCGTGCTCGACCGCATCATCCTGGCCCAGGTCCTGGATATCCAGCCCGGAAGCGCTAACGAAGACGCCAGCGTCCGCTTCGTCGAGAGGGCGGAGACGAGCCCGGAGGAGTTCGCCAAAGCCGAGCACCAGGTGATGATACTGCTGAACCCCACGACGATGGAAGAAGTGCGGGCAGTCTCGGAAGCAGGCGAGAAGATGCCCAGGAAGTCCACCTACTTCTACCCCAAGCCAGTCACCGGGCTGGTATTCAGGAGCTTGCGCTACTGAAACCAAAGCCGCGGCGCGGTTTCAACGTGCCTTGGCGGTATGCTAGACTATGTCCCCGGTTCGCAGGCTGCAGCCGCGTGACATAAGCGCCCGTAGCTCAATTGGCAGAGCAGGGGACTCTTAATCCCAAGGTTAGAGGTTCGATTCCTCTCGGGCGTACCAAGCTCCAATGAGAAAAGCAGCCACTACGGCTGCACCTACATCACACGCGGTCGCTCTCTTCACCTGATTATCTCCACCAACAGTCGCACTATGAATACCGTGGCGAGCAGCAGCATCATCACAGCCGTCAGTCCGTAGATGAAGGAGATGGCTGCTGTTTCCGTCTTGCCGCGGCGTCTGTGGTAATAACGGGCTACACCGGCGGAGCCGCTCACTGCCAGTACCGTCACCAGCAGCCCCAGGAACCACGATGATGTCGTCCACGCGAACAATGATCCTCCTTGCGTCTATGGCATAAATCTATCGTTTCCTTTCCCGGCCAGTCAACAATATGAACCTGCATGGGGATGACACGGATCTGCGGATAGACCTGCAACAGGAATGACGAAGGGCCGCTGGCGCGGCCCTTCGTCTGCGACAATAGTCTGGGCTGCTATTGCCGTCGCTACATAGAGGCCCCAGGCAGTTCGTCGAAGGAGTTGTAGTAGGTCGTCCTCTGGCTAACGACCAGCGGCTGTCCTTCGACGCTGCTCTTGACCTGGACCGGGCCGTTCATCTGGCCCGGGAAAGTCGGCGTTACCCGCCCGCCGGCCGGGACGTTATAGCGCCCCACCAGCTGGTTGCCGATCTTTATATCTACCACGGCTTCCTCCTGGCTCTGGTTGCCCACCAGAATCCAGGTCTTCATGCCGGTGGAGGCGTTGTCGTACCACGCGAACCACTGGTCGCAGTTGAGCTCGGCCGGCGTGACCCCGGGGACTTCCTCGAAGGAGCCGCGGAATACCGAGCGCTCGCTCACCATGAGCGGCTGTCCATTGCTGGACACGACCCGCACCGGGCCGTTCATCAGATTCGGGAAGTTGGGCGTGACCCTGCCGCCGGCCGGGACGTTATAGAAGCCTGCCAGCTGCCCGCCGATATAGACGCCTACCTGGGCGGTCTGGGTACCCTGATTGCCGATAACGACCCAGGTCTTCATGCCGGCGCTCTGCTGGTCGTACCATGTGAAGTGATACTCGGTCCCGAGCTCTGCCGCCGTACGGCTCCTGACCTCATTGAAGGTGCCGTTATAGGTGACCCGCTCGCTGACCGTGAGCGGCTGGCCATTGCTGCTGACCACGCGCACCGGACCGTCCATCACGCCATGGTATTGAGGCGCGACGCTGCCGCCGGCAGGCACCGAGTAGTGCCCGACGTTGCGACCGGCGATGAACACATCGACCTCAGCGGTGCGGCTGCCCTGATTGCCCACCATCAGCCAGGTGTTCATGCCCTGGCTCACCTGGTCATACCAGGACAGGTAATGTTCCGTACCGAGATCGGCCTGGGGTGTGGCCGGCAGTTCCGAGAACGAACCGTTCATGGTCACCCTTTCACTCACCAGCAGCTCGCGTCCCGCAAGAGAGACCACCTTCACCGGGCCTTTGGCGACACCGGCATACCTGGGGGTCACCCGCTCGTGAGCGGCTACATGATAGCTTCCCATGAACGACCCGCCGATATAGACTTCCACGTCCTGCCCCGTTTCGGTCGGATTGCCGATCACGAGCCAGGTCCTCATGCCCGGGGATGCGTTGTCATACCAGCCGAAGAAATAGTTCTTCTCGTGGCTGTTATCCACGGTCACTTCCACAGATCGGGTGCTCGTGTTGCCGGTAGCGTCGTAGGCCTTTGCGGTCACAGAGTAAGAACCATCAGCCAGAGAGCGGGTATAGATATGCGAGCCATAGGGCGCCGAAGTCTTTGTATCGATCAGCCTGTCGCCGACGTACAGCTCCACCTTGCTGATGCCGCTGCCATCAGAAGCCGAGATCTCGACGGCAACCGTGCCAGAAAGAGTCGCACCCGGTGACGGTGAATCGACAGATACCACCGGCGGCTCCGAGTCCGGCAGGCTCACAGCCTGCCGGAATGCATCCAGGCTCTGCTGGGAACTGTTGATACGCCAGTCCGTTTCCTTGTTGATGTGGAACCAGGTCACCATCTCCATCTTCGGGAATCTGGAGGGGATGATGCTGAAAGCGTCGGTTATCCAGCGGGCCTTGCCGCCGTTCTGGGCATTGCCTCCGATCTCAGTGGAGGCCGTCTCGCTGACTACGATCGGCTTGCCGGTACGCTGTACCGCTACGTCGTAGCTGTACTTGAAGACTTCTTCGAAGCTCTGCCACGACGAGGTCCAGGTTGGCGTGTTGTACATGGTCCCCCAGTTGTACCCGTTGATACCTACGTAGTCCACGTAGCTGTCGCCCGGGTAGTAGGTATCGAAGATGCTGTTGGCATCGGCGTAGGAACCGGCGCGGTTAGGCGACCAGATGAACTTGACATTGTCGGCGCCTTCCTGCCGGAAGATGTCGTGGATATGCCGCCACGCCGGTATATAGTCGGCTGGCGAGTTGCCGTTGGCGGTGCCGCCCCAGGCGACCCAGTCACCGTTCATCTCACACATGGGCCGGAAATAGATCGTATAGCCGAAATCCCTCAATTCACGCGCCCAGCGGCGGATCTGAGTGTCGTGGTTGCCTGCGGTAATAGTATTAAGCCGGTATTCAGGCTGGTTGTTGGGATCCTTGGCGAAGTTATGCGGTTCCCAGGAAAGCTGGATGATGCGCCCCTCTTCAGCATACGGCCTGAATGTGTCGGCATAGAATGATTCACTGATCGATTCGTACCAGAGAAACACGTCGATCTGACGGCCGACCGTGGACTCGAACTGGTGGATATCATCGATCGTCGGCAACTGCTCGTCGGGAAACTCCGGGTCGGGGAAGAACACGCCGACCTTGAGTTGTGACGGCTCGACTGCGACGGCGTTTCCCGCGGGGATCGTAACGAAGATCGTCAGAGATATGAGCGCCGCAGCAATCAAGACAACGGCGGAGATGCTGGCTGTGATGCGAGCCCTTGACATGCCCAGAAGTCAAGCCTCCTCGGCGGCGGCCAGGCTGTCCTAGTCAAAAGACCTTAGACCCTTGGCTTTGCGCCACCCTGTTTCCAGAGTTTTGCCCTTGTCACCTGGAGTTTGGCTTCTCCCCCGCAACCATACCGAGGTGCGGTCAGTTCCCTAACCAATCCTTGTATCGACCCCCGGGTAGCATGCTTTAACGAAAAAAGGTTTAATAACGTGTCGCCCGCGCCGCAGGTTGTTATTTTCCCCGGCCGGCCGATATCAAGTTTAAGCGGACCTCCCATATGGAATATTGAATTACGGCGACTGTTATGCCACTATGTTAATGGCAGACCGATACGCAGACGCTTCCGCGAAAGCGGCTTTTAGGGTATTCCATGAGTGGGGAGGCGAAAGCGGAGGTCGGCCAAATTGAAACAAGTTAAGACACTGACTATTTTCGGGACCAGGCCTGAGGTGATCAAGCTTGCTCCCGTTATTTTTCAGCTCGACGCTTCTCCTCATTTCGATTCCGTCCTCGTCTCCACTGGCCAGCACCGGGAGATGCTGCAGCAAGCGATGGCCCAGTTCGGCATCGAGCCTGATTTCAACCTGGATATCATGAAGCCAGGCCAGGCGCTGAGCGATATCACCGTCGAATCCCTGCGGGGCACCGAGCAACTGATAGCTGAAGAGGAGCCGGATCTCGTCATTGTGCAGGGTGATACGACCACCGCCTTCGCCGGTTGTCTGGCTGCTTTTTACCAGCAGAAGTCCGTAGCCCATGTCGAGGCCGGGCTCCGGACATACGACAAGTACCGTCCGTTCCCCGAGGAGATCAACCGTTCGATGATCACCCAGCTGGCGGACCTCAACTTCGTCCCGACGCTCACCGCCTGGGACAGCCTCCGCCGGGAGGGTATATCCGATGACAGGATATTCATCACCGGCAACACGGTGATCGACGCGCTGTACTATATGGTGAAGCCGCAGTACTCCTTCATCAACGAAACCCTGCGCACAGTTGACATGGACAAGCGGGTTGTGGTGGTCACTTCACACCGTCGCGAGAACTTCGGTGAGCCGATCAGGGAGATCTGTGCCGGCGTCGCTGAGCTGGCACAGCGGTTCGAGGATATTGAGATAGTCTTCACGGTCCACCGCAACCCCAAAGTGCGGATGCCGGTTGAAAGCATGCTGGGCGGTTTTCCGCGAGTCCATCTGGTCGACCCGCTCGACTACCCCGACATGGTAAACCTGCTGTCTCGTTGCTACATGGTCCTTACCGACTCTGGGGGGCTTCAGGAGGAGGCCCCGGCGCTCGCCAAGCCAGTCCTGGTGCTGCGGGACGTCACCGAGCGCCCTGAAGCCGTCCAGGTGGGAATGGCGCGGGTCATCGGCACCTCCAGCAGAGCCGTGGTCGCGTCGGCTTCCGAGCTGCTGGACGACAGGGCGGCATACGAATCTATGGCGAGGGGCATCAGCCCCTACGGCGACGGCAAGGCGGCCGAGCGCATCATCGGAGCTATCGAGTATTCAAACGGCATAAGGGCGGATATGCCCGAGCCGTTCGTGAGCTGGCCGGCGCTGCCGGTAACGGGTGACCCGGCCGTAATCGAGCATCCCGCCAGTGACGAACTGTTCTACCGACAGCTGGACGAAAGGATCGCCAGGGCCAGGAAACAGAGGCGAAAGGTCTCGGTCGCTACTTTCGATCTGACCAGGACAGACAATCTCCAGTTCAACCAGGCAGTCAAAGCGATCACGCACAGCCTGCGTGAATCGGACACCGCAGCGGCCCTCGAGGGAAGACGCCTGGTGCTGGTCCTTCCAGGCGCGGGCGAAGAGCAGGCCCAGCGCGCTGCAGACAGGCTGCTCGAACAGCTGTCCGAGCCGCTCCACGGGCTCGAGGATGCCCTTAGCGTCGACATCAAGACGTACGAGAACGACGAACGGGAAGTCGACAGCACGGCGGCGATCGGATGAGCGGCAGCGTGTATATAAACTGAAGGGAAGCGGGAATATTAAGTTAAGACGTTGGACTGGCCGAAACAATCTGAGTAATGGATACGAGGAGGTGTAAGAGATGTACGGAGCATTACTTCCGGTTACCGGAATCGCGATAGGCCTCTACCTCGTAGTGGCGATTATAGTAGTGATAGTCGGCTCGCTGATGAAGCTTAGGGGAGGGCGCGAGAAGAGCTGATCCAGCGCTGTCTGTATCAACGCAAGCCCCATTTTCGGAATATTGACGGACACACTCAAACAAAAGGATGAAAAGGGACTTGCCAGGCGGAACGCGTTTCTTTTAGCGGCAGGGGACGAGCAGTCGGGCAACGGCAACCTGTGGAACAAGGCGGCATTCAGTCTTGTCCTGCTGTCATTTCTCCTCATTTTTCTCACTGGCGGGCTCAGAGCCTCGGCACAGGATATCGACGAAACAGGTGTCCTGCAACCGGCGGTTCCGGAATCAGCCAGAGACGAACCGGCTCCCAAAGTCCTGATTGTGCATGATCAGGATTACGATGACGAGTTAGCATCACAACTCGCGGCACTCCTGGGGCATTTCACCATTGACACTGCCATCGTCGAGGAAGCCTTCTATCAGAACGGCTGGGTCGAGAGATTCGACGCGACCTTCTTCATAGGCGGCACCCACAGGGACATCAATCCCGCTTTCCTCGATGATGCTTTCGGCACGGACAGGACGATCGTCTGGCTGGGGCGCGGCATCGATCAGCTCGATGCCCGGCACCCGCTTTCGTCAAGGTACGGGTTCGCGTACGGACGCGTGGATGCCTCGGGTGAGTTCACTGACGTCAGTTACAAGGATGTCGCGCTACAGAAGACGGATCCGGTCACGGCCATCTCTTATGTGACTGACGAGAACAAGGCCCGCGTAATGGCCTGGCTGGAAGGTCCGGACCAGCCTGAGCCATACGTGATCCGGAGCGGCAACTTCTGGGTTTTCGCGGATATCCCCATGATCCAGGCTGGCGACAGTTCTGCCTACCTGGTGCTGGCGGACCTGCTGCACGACGCTCTGGAAAGACCTCATGCTGAAGAACACCGGGCGATGGTCCGCATCGAGGACGTCCACCCCAACATAGAGACAGCATACTTCAACCAGCTGGTGAGCTACCTCTACAACCATGAGATCCCTTTTGCTGTCGCGCTGATCCCAGTTTACGTGAACCCCGATACCGGTGAGGAAATCCATCTCTCCGACCGGCCTGATTTCGTCAAGGCAATCAGGGAAGCCGAACGCAAGGGTGGTGTCGTCGTTCTCCACGGTTATACGCACCAGCTTTACGGCATGACCGGGGTGGACCACGAGTTCTGGGACAACCGCGTGGGGGCTTTCCCGGAAAACGAGACAGTCGAATCCATCAGGGACAAGGTGGAGTCGGGACTGAGGGAGGTCCGGGCGGCCGGCATCGACCCCGTCATCTGGGAGACGCCGCACTATAACGCTTCCGGTCTCGTTCACAAGGTGGTGGCCCAGTACTTCTCTGTGGCCTGGGAGAGAAGGGACGCGCCGTTCTTCCCTTATGTAGTCACCTACCCTGATACCGGCCAGACGCTTCTGCCAGAGACGCTGGGCTACATCCGCGGTGAGGAACACCCAGCAGCGGACCTCCTGAAAGTCGCCGACAAGCAGCGGGTCGTACGGGACGGATTCGCCTCGTTCTTCTTCCACCTGCACATCAAGGAATCGCAGATGCGCGAGATGATCGACGGCCTGGAAGACAGAGGCTACGTGTTCGCCCCGCCGGCGGAGGTCGCTGGACTGCCATATACACCTCCGGAACCTCCCTCCTGGCTGAGCAAGTTCGCCAGCGGAGTTTCGGAGCACGTGGGGGCTTTCATCCCGCAGGGACTGAAGCAGATGAGTTCGGCAACAGTGCTGACACTGCTGGCCATCTTCATCATTTTTTACTATTGGGGCATCTTCTTACTCAGCCGCAAGCCGCCCTCTTACAAGGGTGAATATGACCCGGACCTGCTGTTCGTCGTCGTCGTCCCGGCGCTGAACGAAGAGCTTGTGATCGGGAAGACGCTCGACCACCTGCTCTCGTTGAAGGATGACAACCTCCTGATCCTGGTGGTCAATGACGACTCGGACGACGATACCAGGGACATCGTACTGGGCTACCCGCAGGACAGGGTGAAACTGATCGACCATCCCCGGGCTCTGTCGCGCCAGGGGAAAGGGCGCGTCCTGAATTATGCTTTCCGTTATCTGATGGCGAGCGACATCGTCAAACAGAAAGGCACCAGCAAGGTCATCTACGGAGTTCTTGATGCGGACGGCCGTGTGGAGAAGAACCTGGTCTCCGAAATCAACCCCTATTTCGCCGACCCCCGGTCAGGCGCTGTGCAGGTGGGGGTGCGGATCTCGAACGCCAACACCAACATCCTTACCAAATGGCAGAACTTCGAATTCCTTGCTTTCGCCCGCCTGGCCCAAAAGGCTCGCGAGCACCTAGGCAGCGTCGGCCTGGGAGGCAACGGGCAGTTCGTGCGCCTTTCGGCCCTTGCCAGCCTGGGCTCGGAGCCCTGGACTGACTGCCTGACCGAAGACCTTGACCTGGGCATACGGCTGATGCTCAAGGGCTGGCAGAACCATTACTGCTCCAATACCTTTGTCGCCCAGCAGGGTGTCCCGACGATGAAGGCTCTTATCCGCCAGCGTACCCGCTGGTTCCAGGGGCATCTCACCTGCTGGCGGCACATACCTGCGCTCTCCTACCGGCACAAGGAGCCGTCAGCGCGTATCGATACCATCTATTACCTGCTGGCACCCCTGATGGTATTCGTCTTCCTGCCCAGCTCTTTGCTGTTCATCATGTGGTCGGTGTACTTCATCGCCACCGGGGCATCCTCACTGACGTTCTCGCCTCTTGACTACATCCCGGCGATACTGATCTGGTATCTGTTCTCTTTCGGCGCCGTGCCAACGGTGGTCTGGACCTTCTGGCGTGAGGAGAAGGACATGTCGGGCTGGAAGGCTTTCCTCTGGGCCCACATCTTCTCTTTTTTCTACATATTCTGGTTCCTGGCTGGAATCAAGGCCGTCATCCGGCTGGCGCGCGGCGAAGGTTCCTGGGTCAAGACCGGGAGGGTCCGGGAAGTCCATCAGCATCCCTGATTGCTGGCGGGCCTGTAGCTTCCCTGCCGACCAGAGCGTTTAAAAAACCAAGGTTCGCGGAATACACTCTTTGACGCTGAAAATACGGTTTTTGCACGACTTTTTTTGCAAGGCGCCGATAGAAACAGGCGGGCGCTTTTTTATTGGGAGCAAGTTGGTTTTGTTTGTGGTACAATGGCCGCTTGGTATTTGCCGGAAACGGGCAAAAAAGGATTAGTAAACGACAACGAGAAAGATAATACACGTGACATCAATGACAGAACTACCGAATGAATTGACACAGAATCTGATCACACAAGGACAGGAAAAGGGCTTCCTGACGCTGAACGATATCGCTGATGCTCTGCAGGAGCAAGAGCTCAACACGGAACAGATCGAAGAGGTCTACTCCCGCATCACGGATACCGGGATCGAGATCCTTGAGAGCGAGGACGAAGAACCCGCCGTCGAGGAAAGCAGCGCAAGCGAAGAAGGCCCGCTGGAGAGACCAGCCTCAACCGATGACTCCTTGCGCATGTACCTGCGCGACATCGGTCGAATCCCGTTACTCTCGGCCGCTGAAGAAGTTTCGCTCGCGAAGCGCATGGAGCGTGGCGACATGGAGGCCAAGAGCAGGCTTGTGGAAGCCAACTTGCGGCTGGTGGTCAGCATCGCCAAGCGCTACCTCGGACGTGGCCTGTCTTTCCTGGATTTGATACAGGAAGGCAACCTTGGCCTGATACGGGCGGTGGAGAAGTTCGATTACCGCCGTGGCTACAAGTTCTCCACTTACGCCACCTGGTGGATCAGGCAGGCCGTGACGCGCGCGATCGCTGACCAGGCGCGTACGATCCGCATCCCAGTGCATATGGTCGAAAAACTCAACCACCTGGTGCGCGCCAAGCGCCAGTTGCTGCAGGATCTCGGTCGCGAACCCACGCCAGAGGAGATAGCAAAGGCCATGGATACCACGGTTGAGAAGGTACAGCACCTGATAAAGATATCTCAGAGCCCCGTGAGCCTGGAGAAACCCGTCGGCGACGAGGAAGAGGCTGAGTTGGGCGATTTTCTCGAAGACGAGGGCACGCCGAAACCGCTCGACGCTGCCATGTCAGAGATCAAGAAAGATGACCTTAACAAGGTGCTCGACTCGCTGCCGCACCGGGAACGCAAGATACTGGAGTTGCGTTACGGGCTTGCTGGTGAACACCCTCGTACGCTGGAACAGATCGGCCGGCGATTTGGAGTGACCCGGGAACGCATCCGCCAGATCGAGGCCAACACGTTGGCGCGGCTGAAAGAGCTGCAGGAGACGCAGCACCTGCGCGAAAGCGCCTGAGGTCGATAACCCGTGAAGAAAAGGGACGGTCTTACCGTCCCTTTTTTATTGCTGCGCTTGTGTCAGGTATTCCTGGGCTGCCTGGGCGTAATCACTGGTCGGGTCGATAGCGATTACCTTCTCCAGAGCGGCATTCGCCTCGCTTGTCTTACCGGCGGAGCGCCGGACGAATCCCAGGGAAAGCCAGGCTCTCTGGTTTTCGGGCTCCAGCGTCGTAGCCTTCACCAGCAGGATCTCCGCTTCCGCCGCACGGCTATACTCCTCCTGGTACAGCAGTCCGGCGTCGATCAGCAACGATGTGTCGTTCGTTCCCAGCGATTCAAGATCGCTGACACTCAGGGACTCGATCTCGCGCAAGGCCACATCACCCATGCGCAGGCCGCTGTAGGACAAGGCCAGGCTCAGGCGGATCGCGTCATTCTCCGGCTGCAACTCAAGAGCCTGCCGGTAGTAATCCACGGCTGACTTGAAGTGCCTGAAGGAATCATTCGTCTGCTGGTACTGTTCTTCGACCTTGGCCAGCTCGTAATAACTGCCGGCCAGGGGCATCAATATGCCTACATCGCCTGGTGAGGCCTCTAACAGTTTCTCGTAATCCTCGATCTGGGCCAGTATCTCGGCTACCCTGGCTTCTGCCTCAGCGGAGAGGCTTCCCTCACTCACGATGCCGAGCTCCTCAGTATCGTCGCTGAGGAGTCTTGGTATGAGCAGCCCTAAGCCGATCGCAACCAGCAGCACCGGGATCAACAGCAGCCATTTGTAACTGAAATTCATCGCGCCAGCATCTCCTGGACCAGATAAAAATCATGCTCTTCCAGCCGTCCGAGCACTATCCCTGCGACGACACCGTCCCTGTCGATGATGAAGCTCTCCGGGTATTTCCTGGTCTGATAGATATCACCCACGACGTTCTCCTTGTCGAGCAGCACTGGAAAAGTCAGCGCTCCGGGATCCCGAAAAGCCTGCTCTCCTATATCTTCCAGGAACGGCCGGACGACCTCCTCGCCCTTCTTGTCCGTACTGATAGTCAGTAGCTGGAAGTCATCCCCGTTGAGCTCACGATATTTCTGTTCGATGAAGGGCATCTCCTCCTTACAGGTCTCGCAGCTCGTCGCCCAGATGTTCAAGACCACTACCTTGCCGCGGTAATCAGAAAGAGAAGCCTCCCCCCCGCCTAGCAAGGGAAAAGTGAAGTCAGGCGCAAGAGAACCTTCGACCACCGCCGGCGGGCGCGTCGACTGGTACCACAGATAGCCCCCGATAGACAGGGCCACGATCACGGCAAATGCGGCTACCGCCACCAGGATCTCTCTCAGCGACCAGTTATCTTCGCCGCCCGCGATTAATTCCTTGCTGCTGTCCTCGCTCATATAACCCTCTCCGGACTGGACGATCGCACGCTCATGACCGGGTCATCCACATTTGCAGGATTGCACAACGGTTGACACGGATGGAGGAGTGCCTAAGACATAGTAGCACCGGTAACTCCCCGGCACAAAACCGCGGACGGCTACACATCGATGGAAGGAAGGACGTTTTGCAGCCACCGGGATATCTCCGTCAACTCCCCGCTGGCAAGCAGAAGCCCGAACAGGATCAAAAGGCCGCCTGAGATGATCCTGATGGCACGAAAATGGCGCTTGACCGCCGAAAAAGTACCTATCAGATACGTGAACAGGAAACCGGAAGCGACAAAGGGCACGCCTATCCCGAGACCATAGGCGAACATCAGGGAAGCGCCGCCGACAGGGTTTCCTTCAGCGATCGCAAGAGAGATGACCGAGGCGTAGAGGAACGTGGTGCAGGGCCCGAGCCCGATTGCGAAAACGACGCCAGCCAGCAATATGCCCACGAAGCTGGCTGGTTTCTTCAGCTTGAACCGGCGCTCCCTCATCAACCAGGATATCCTGATTATGTCCAGGGTCAACACGCCGAACACCACCAGGACCACGCCGGCGATGACTCTCATGGCGTCGCTGGCGAGGAAGTTCTGGATATCGAAGAACTGACCGGCACGGCCTGCGGCAGCTCCCTGGACGACATAGGAAAACACGATGCCCAGAGTGAACGCGAAGCTGGCGATCCCCACCTTCCTGGAGTGAGAACCAAGATCATCGATGCCGACACCGGAAACGAAGGAGAGGTAGCCCGGCAACAACGGCAGTACGCAAGGCGTCAGGAAAGACAGAACCCCGGCAGCAAAAGCCACCAAGTGGGAAACGAGCGACGCGTCGCTCACCGTGAAAGCGTCAGCGAGTATATCTACGGCAACAGGCACTTCAGACCTTCATCTATTGAAGTCACTTTCTTCAGGAGGGAGCCGGTTGGATCCCGGAGGCGGGAATCATTACTGGTTTGCATCTTGAATCCAATATAGCACAGCGTTAAAACCACTATCAATGGGATTCGTGGCGCCGCTCGACCCATATGAGCACGGCAGCGGCTACTACAGCCGTTGCTGCGGCGAGCACCTGCTGCTGGGTCTGCCCGGGACGATTCCAGCGGACGAATTCGACGAGGAACCGCTCCACGCCCGCCAGCACGAGGAACACCAGGAACAGGGACCAGCCCCGCTTGAACCAACGGCGCAGGTAGAGCAGGAGAAAGAAGATAGCGAACGCTGCGGCAGCTTCGTAAAGCTGCGTGGGCTGAACAGCCACGTGGACGGGGGGAGAGCCCTCGGGGAAAGCCATCGCCCACGGCAGCGTGGATGGCTGGCCGTAATCATCACCGTTGAGGAAGCAGCCGAGCCGCCCGAAACCATAGCCGATAGCCATGGCTGGCGCCGCCGCATTGATGGCCTTTCCCAGCGGTATCCGGTATAGCCTTGTGACCAGCAGGCCGGCGGCCAGGCCACCGATGAATCCTCCATACCAGACCAGCCCGGCGCCGCTGAACGCGGTTGCCAGGGGATCGTCGGCCAGGTTGTCCGGGTGCAGCAGCAGGTAATGGATCTTGCTGCCTACGATGCCGCCCACCGCTGCAGCTATGGTTATCCAGTACACCGTCTCCGGATTGAAGCCAGCCCGCTTGAAACCGAAGTATGTGACCGCTCCGGCGCTGACGAACCCTAACGCCATCATCAGCCCGAACGAGTGGACAGTGAACGGCCCTATGGAGAAAAGTTCAGGAATCATGGGAATCCACGACACTCTATCATATCGTGAAATATAGTAATAATGCTCTAAAGATTATATTTGAATCTGCCGATAACGGGTTCAACTAGGCATAAGTATGGCGACAAAGGCAAACCCGTCGCGAGGCGGGGACGCAAAGCCAGGGGTCTCCGGGGGGAGATAGCCCAGCTGCCGAAGCTTTTGAACGTAAGGTTTGAGGTTTTGGATAGACTGGGCTCTTTTCATGGGCTCCGGGCCAGTATTTACGCTCAATTGCTTTCGGCAAAGCCGAAGCAGTTGAGCTTTTTGCTTAGAGGGACGTGGAAACTGTAAAGGCTTCCAGGAGAGAGTGGAAGCGGGGAGCACGAAAGGGGTGCTTTGAAGGTGAAGAGAATTGCAAAGGCAGTGGCGATTATAAGCGGGACGCTGATCATCACACTTCTACTGGCAACAGCGGTCTACGGTTCATCTGACTCCGAGCCAGTGACTGTCACCGTGGCGGTGACCGACTACATCGGGGTAGATCCTGTGACCAACGTGGCCCTTGCCGACATCAGCGGCCTCGGCGGGTCCAGCGAAGGCAGCACGGATGTCTACGTTTCCACCAACAACGATCTGGGATACAAGCTTGAGATCACTGCTGCCGGCAGCCCGGCCATGGCCAAGGGTGGCGACTCCTTCGCCGACTATGCCGGTCCTGGCGCCTGGAGCATCGCTGCCACAGACTCTGCATTCGGCTTCAGCGTGGACAACAACACCAGCTATCAGGGTCTGAACGGGGGCACACCGATCCAGATCAAGACCAATGGCAATGAAGTAGTCAACGAGCTAACGACCCTGTTCTTCAAGGCCGAGGTAGGGGCCAGCAAGCTGCAGGCCAGCGGGACATACCAGGCTGATCTGACCGTTACGGCGACAACGCTGTAGCTTTCGGAAAACCAAATCTACCAAGAGACAAAGGCCCCTCCAACCCAGGGGCCTTTGTCTTTGTTTGTTTGCCTGTGGCGGCGGGCAGGAAATACTAATGGTTGACTAGAACATGATATGCTGACTGCATTATCTGTCGGCGACCAAGAGTATCCCGCATAATGATCCTGCCCAGCCCCGACATAATACGTCCCGACGCGAACCGCTGGCGGCGCCGGTCGGTCGCGGCCCTGGCCATCATGTTCAGCATGGCGTTGGCGCTTTTCGCCCTGTCGCTGCTGACAGGCTACGCACGACCCTATTCCCTGGAAAAACGTGACGAGCCCGTCACCGGGCAGCTCACGATCTCTCCGACAAAGACAGAGGTCATCCTGGAACCCGGGCAGTCCGCTTCCAGGGAAGTCACCCTGGTCAACCGCACCGGTGAGGATGTGGACGTCACATTCTCGATAGTGGATTTTGAGGGGTCGCTCGACCCGGCTGATTCCCATGTCCTTGTTGAAGACGGGGACAGTGCCTGGGGCGCCAGCAACTGGCTTGAGCCTGAACTGGACAACATCGTACTGGAACACGGGGAGACGCTGAAGCTGGACGTCCGGATCATTGTCCCGCCGGGCGCGGAGCCGGGCGGCCACTACGCCGCGCTGCTGGCGGAGTCAAAACAGGAAGGCGGCGAGGGAGGCGTCCAGATCAGCTACCGGATAACCTCACTGTTCCTGATCACCGTCCCCGGCGACATCGACTCGCGGGCCACGCTCAACGATCCCGAAACACCGCTTATCGCCAGCTTCGGGCCTGTTAACATCGGCCTGGTCTTCAACAATCTGGGCAACATCCACCAGAGCCCTTCGGGCGTTGTCAGGGTCACCAACGTACTGGGGCAGGAGGTCGCCCAACTGCCTGTAAAGGAATGGGTGGTCCTGCCGGAGTCATCACGCAGGACACAGGTGGAATGGCCCGGCAAATGGCACCTCGGACCGTACAAGGTCGATGCCCAGATTTCCTACGGTGAAGACGGTGAGGTCCTTTACGCTTCCAGGACTATCTGGTTCATCCCCTGGGAGGTCATCCTGGCAGGGCTGGCGGCTTCGTTCGTCATCCTGTTCATCATCGCCCGCATAACCCGCCGCAGAAGGAGGATGAAACAGGAGATTATGGACGAGCTCGAGGAGCTGCGGTCGCTCAAAGAGCCGGGAGTCGATGAGGTGCAGGCAGATGATTATGAGGAGGAGCATGCCGAGCTGACAGAGAGTGCTGGGCAAGATGCTGCTGCCGATGAAGAAGCCGGTAAACACCCTTCGATCTCCGGGGACCTGGTGCCCCTGAACCAGCTGCTTCCTTCAACCGACGACATCAACCTCGTGGATATCTCCGATCCTGAGACAAGGCATCTTATCCGGGAGCTGATCAACAACGAGATGGACCTGGCGCGCATGTACATCATCGAGGGCAAGAACGAAGAAGCCCGCCGGGAGCTGATGGAGGCCAGGTCAGCGGCCATGCGCATCAAGCTGTTCACCGAGGTCGCCGTGATCGACGACCTGCTGAACTACCTCTAGCAGGCCCACGCCATATTTACGGGGTTCTGCCTTCGTGCTACCATTGCTCTACTCACTGGATGGGTGGAGGCAATGTCTAAAAGGTTGTTCACAAGTATCCTCATCATGCTCGCAGCGCTGCTGTCGATGCCTGCTGCGCTGGCTGACGCTTCTGGGCAGGTGGTCCCCCACAGCGCGGCGCAGGTCTCGGTGACGGTGGAAGTAACGTCCTCTCTCTCGGTATCCACGGATGGCGAAGCACAGTCGGGGCAGCCCATTGCCCTCTGGATAAGCGACGGCGGACGCACCGTCACCTATTCAGTCATCGACGGCTGATGCAGGAAGTCATCCCTGGGAACTGGCCCGCCACTGGCTCCCCACCCTCTTGAGGGGACGGTGGCGAGCGGCTACTCGGTGTAGGCCGTGTAAGCTATTGAAGTGGCGTAATTGCCAGACACAACCGAGGCCGGCACGACGAACTCGTAATCGTACATCAACGACGTCAGCGGGGTGGGAGGCTGGCTGCTGAGGATGACCGTCTCCGACGGCGCCTTTACGAAGGGCGTATAAACCCCTCCCCCGTCGATCTTCCATCTGAGGTTACCGATGCCGATGATGTTGGCCGGGCTGATGGTGTGCACCAGGTCATCGGTGGCTGACACTTTGATACCCCAGTTGATATTGGACGAGACGGAAAGCTTGACGGCGTACTGGGGAGAAGCCGTGTCGCCGACATAATACGTCATCCCCGGGTCGAGGCTGCCGAAGTTCACTGAGCCGCTGCCGGCGGTGCCGTCGCGATTGAAGGTCTCATCAACGGTCAGGGTGATCGATCCCGGCGGCGGGATATACTCGACGACGAGTTTGGGATAAAGTGTCGGGTCGCTCCACTCGGATGAATAGAACAGGCTGCAGTCGAACGAAGCCGCATTCTCAACGCTCTTCTTGATGATGACGCCGTTGTTGGGGATGGCGCCATCGATCCAGCCCTGGGCCAGGCTTCTGACATCCCAATCTATCCAGGCGCCCGCAACCGGCGGCGCGACTACGCTGGCGCTGGCCGTGGCGTCATAATCACCACCGGAGGTTGTCCAGAGGCTTGCGCCATCTTTCGTATCCCATGTCGCGCCGTCACCCGAAGCCGTCAGCTCGCCGGTGCCCTCGGTCCAGCCTCCGGTCAGGTAATGCAGGTCCAGGGTCCTTGGCACCCCGCCGATCTGGCTGTACTGGTAAAAGGAGATCGTGGCGCTGTTGACAGTCGACCCGGCCGGGATGGCAGAGAGGTCAAACTGGGCCATGGGCCGGAACGACTGCCAGAAAGGTCCCAGGTCGCCAGCCACGTGGATGGTCCACGAGCCGTTGTTGTAGGTCGGCTGGCCCCTGACTATCGTAGCATCCTTGCCATCAGCCGGGCCCGGCTGGATGATTACCTGCACCGCCGTCTGGAAAGTGTGGTCTCCCGAGATGGTCTCGTTGCCGGCGGGATCGACGGAACGGACGCGATAATGGTAAAGGGTGTTCTCGGTCAGGCCAGTCAGCGGAACGGCGTGCTGGTTCACCAGCGAGCTGTCGAGGGGCGTCGTGGATCCGTAGCTGGTAGTGGTGCCGTACTCCACCTGGGTGGTGGCCGCCTCGTCCGTGGACCAACTGATCCCGGCTGTCGTCGTCCTGACGTTCTCGGAGCGGACGTCGCCGATGGCCGGGCCTGTGACATCATCTCCCAGCCATTCGATGACGAGCTTCGGCCTGAGCGAGGGGTCAGCCGCGTAATTCGAGGAGTAGAAGCCCTTGGCGTCAGTGACCGCCGGGTTCTCGACAGCCTGCCTGATGAGAAGGCCGTTATTGCTGACACTCCCGTTTACCCACGCCTGGGTCAGGGCCGTCAGGTCCCAGTCGACCCAGATGTTAGTGGCGTTCGGCGCCAGCGTCGAGGCGCTTGACCCGGCATTGTAATCGCCGCCCGGAAGCGACCAGGGGGCAGCGCCGTCAGAAGAAGTCCAGGTGGCGCCGTCGGCTGTTGCAGAACCGGCCCCGGTCCCTTCCGCCCAGGATCGGGCAAGATAGTGGGCATCGATCATCTGCGGGCTCGCGTCACCCTGATACCATTGGTAGAGCGACATTGTGGCGCTGCTGATGGTTGAACCCGCCGGAATGGTGGAGAAATCGAACTGGAGCAGGCCACGGATGGTCCCCCAGTCCCCTGCGTTTATGTCGCCGGCTCCCAGGTTGACGTCGGCCCCCATATTCCAGTCAGTCCGATTGCTGCGCAGAAAGGTGTCTTTTCCGAGCCCCGGTGATAGCTGCAGGATGGTGAGGTTGGCGGTCTTGAAACTCTGCTCGGCAGAATAGGTCACGTAGCCGGCAGCGTCGGCTGAGCGCACCCGGTAATAATAAGTAGTGCCCTGCTGCAGACCGGTAAGCGCCTGGTTATGGCTCACGACCCTGGTCGGATCGAGCGTGGTTGAACCGATGTACACGCCAGGGCTGGTGCCGTACTCCACCTGGGAATCGGCCGGCTCGCTGGTCGTCCAGCTGATATTGGCCCCGCTGCTCGTGATTCCGCCTGCCGCTACAGACGATATGGCCGGGGGATTGTTGTCGACGTTGACCTGGACCGAGGCGGTGCTGACGTTATACGCGCGGTCAGCAACGGTCAGGCGCAGGGTATAGAGGCCGTCTGCGACACTGGTGGTCCCCCAGGAACCCAGCGTGCCGGCTGTGACCGGGCTGTAGGCAGTCGCACCTATCTGGGACCACGTGGCTGGCGCTGCTCCAGCGCCGTACTCCAGTCTATAATTATAAAAACTGAACGCGTCAGAGGCGGTGCCGGCAATCGTCAGATTGCCTGAGACGTAAGCTGTTGGGGCAGGCGACGTGATCGCTGCTACAGGAGATGACCCATCGATCTGGATCATGCGGGACATCCGCTCGATGTTTCCACCGCCGCTGGGTGCCCGGAGCCTGGTGCCTACCCAGTACCAGTCCCCATCTGTAAGCCCCCCTGAAGGCAGCGTCAATGAGAAGCTGTAAAGGTTGCCGGTTTGTGTCACCGCGGGGGCGCTCCATGTATAGACATTCCCTCCCGTAAAGTTGTAGATGCGGTTGGCGTTGCCTGTCCTGCTGGCGCTGTAGGGCCGGCCGTCACCGTAAGCTGTAACGTAAATGTCGCTCCCGGGCCGGAATGTGGTGGACAGGTCTGTCCTGGCTGCATCGGCGTAGAAAGCGAAGGGCTGGTTCAAGCCGCTGATCTCGATGAATTCCTCAAAACTCACTGACTGGTTGTATGTGATGACGCCGTCGAGCTTGGTGGCGCTCGCAGCGGCAGTTATTGCAGCAGTGTAAACATATGGAGGACCACCTGGCTGCTTCGTCCATGATACTGTCCCGCCGAGCTGCGACTCGTCGAAATCCATCTGGCGCAACTGGCTGCCGGAGCCATTATTGGTCACGCGGTTCGTCGTCACACGGACATAAATGGTCTGGCCGGGGTTGAAGCTCGTTGTCGGGACCGTACAGGCGGCATCCGAGCAGACCTCGATGATATCGCCATTGGACTCGGTGTAGTAACCGGCGGGGCTGACGACGGCGCGGGACAGGCCCGCTGAGAAAAGAAGCACCACGACCAACAGCAACAGCATTCCGGCTGCGATATAGGTCAGCCGATTCCCCATCAAGGTAAGCGTTTGTGAGCGACTCCGATTGAGGAGGCCCATGCCATCCCTTCTTCCGGACACGCGAAATCCTTTGCCCTAAAAGGTTTTCAGATAATCCTATTGTCGCCATTTGCCCGGAAAAACATTAGCAATAGCAGGCTTTTTCTTTATCAGTATGGCTGCAGCCGCTACCAGCAGGAACAGCGCAGGGACAAGCTTCCACGAAAAGATCAGAATATAGGAAGTCTTCGTCACTGGAGCACCGACCCCTGAACTGAGACTGAGCTTGAGCCGGCGGATGCCGAAAAGTGGCGGATCCTGCCAGACTGCCTGCAATTCAAAGGATTCGTCATTGCTGACCTGCCTGCTGGAACTGACCAGCTCAACATCTTCACCAAGCAGGCTTTCAAGCACTATCCTGCCATCCATCGCTACGGGGAATTCACTGGTATTGCGACCCCTCATGGTAAAAGTGACTGGCCCCGAGCCAATGATCAGCGGATATGAGAAGTCAGCTTCACTGACCGGCCTGATGACGTTCATCTCCACGGCGACCCGTATCTTGCCGATGATGGCGACATTCCCGGCGGAAGCATCCGCGACATTGAAGAAGATGTACGCCTCTCCCCTGCCAACGCCGGCATCGGACGGCACTGCCACATGCACTTCGACCTCTGCTGACTCCCCGGCAGCAAGCCTGATCCTGGCGGGGGCAACAGAGACCGCGGCGAGGGGCCCCTCTCCCTGGCCCTGCTCGACCACAGCTTCGACCTCTACCTCTCCAGCCGAAAGGTTGCGCAGGCTAACCTTCTCCCGGGTCTCGTCACCGGCTGCGATGGTCGCAGGGATGTGGGTCGGGGTGACGTTGATGCCGGTCTGGGCCGCCGCAGCATAAGCCCATGACAGCGCCAGGACTACTGCCGCCAGCGCTCCCCCCAAGGCAAAGGTTTTTTTTGGATAAGCTGACATCGATTGCACAAGGGCTGATCTCGCCAGAGATACTCCGTAACTGATTTCGAGGCGGGTTGGAAAAAAACCTGCAGGACGCTACCTGGATGCCAGCAGCGGTTTCAGCGCTTTGCCGGTGTAGGACTTCCTGCTCTTGACTATCTGCTCGGGGGTACCCTCGGCGATCACGGTCCCGCCCTCGTCACCGCCTTCCGGCCCAAGGTCGATGATGTGGTCGGCGCATTTGACCACATCGAGGTTGTGTTCGATGACGACCACCGTGTTGCCCGCGTCCACCAGCCGCTGCAACACCTCCAGCAGGCGCTGGATGTCGGCGAAGTGGAGGCCGGTGGTGGGCTCGTCCAGGATGTAGAGCGTGCTGCCGGTAGCGACCTTGTTCAGCTCCGAAGCCAGCTTGACCCGCTGGGCCTCGCCGCCGGAGAGGGTGGTCGCCGGCTGGCCCAGGCGGATGTAGCCGAGGCCGACATCCTCCATTGTCTTCAGCCGCCGGGAAATCCGCGGGATGGCCTCGAAGAATCCGTGGGCCTCGCCGATGCTCATCTCGAGCACGTCGGCTATCGTCCTGCCCTTGTAGCGCACTTCGAGGGTCTCGCGGTTGTACCGCTTCCCCTTGCAGACCTCGCAGGGGACATAGATATCGGGCAGGAAGTGCATCTCGATCTTGATGGTGCCGTCACCGCTGCATGCCTCGCACCGTCCCCCCTTGACGTTGAAGCTGAAACGTCCGGGCTTGTAGCCTCGCACCCTGGCCTCCGGAGTCATGGCGAACAACTGACGGATGTGGTCGAAGACGCCCGTGTAGGTGGCCGGGTTAGACCTCGGCGTCCTGCCGATAGGCGACTGGTCGATGTTGATGACCTTGTCCAGCCCGCTGGTTCCCTCGATGGAGTCATGCTCGCCGGGGGTCTCCTTCGACCCGTGGCGCAGTTCCCTGGAAAGTGTCCGGAAGAGGACATCATTAACGAGGGTTGACTTGCCAGAGCCCGAGACGCCGGTGACGCAGACGAACTTCGACAGTGGTATCTCCACGTCGATCGACCTCAGGTTGTGCTCCCGGGCGCCGCGGATGACGAGCGAACCGTTCTCGACAGACCGGCGCTGCGGGACCTCGATGAAGCGCGTCCCGTTGAGGAACGCGGCGGTGGCGCTGCCCTTCGAGCTGAGGATGTCCTCCAGTTCCCCCTGGGCCACGATCGCTCCCCCCTGCTCGCCCGCGCCCGGCCCCATGTCGACGATATAATCGGCCGCCCGCATGGTCTCCTCGTCATGCTCCACCACGACCAGGGTATTGCCCAGATCCCGCAGGCGATGAAGGGTTTTGATCAGCTTCTTGTTGTCGCGCTGGTGCAGGCCGATGCTGGGCTCGTCGAGGATGTAAAGGACGCCGACCAGGCTGGATCCGATCTGGGTAGCCAGCCTGATACGCTGCCCCTCACCGCCGGATAGGGTGCCGGCCATGCGGTCCAGGGTGAGGTAGCCGACGCCGACATCGACGAGGAACCTGAGACGCTCGCGGATCTCCTTGATGATGCGGCCGCCGATGAGCTGCTCGGTCTCTGAGAGATCGAGCTCATCGAGGAAGCGGTGTGAATCCTTGACCGGCATGAGCGACAGTTCGTGGATGTTCCTGTCACCCACAGTCACCGCCAGACTCTCCGCCTTGAGACGGCCCCCTTGGCAGACAGGGCAGGGCCGGACAGTCATGAGCCGGCTGATCCATTCGCGGATGGCCTCGGAGTCAGTCTCCAGGTAACGGCGTTCCAGGTTGGGGATGATGCCCCTGAGCATATAGCTGGCGCGGCGGCCGCGGCGGCGCTTGCCCTTCTTGCCGCCGTCCCCGGGACCGTAGAGGATGAGCCGGACCTGCTCGCTGGTGAGTTCCTCGAAGGGAGTATCAAGCGGGATGTCGTAATGGCGCGCCATCCAGCGGATGACGTGGCGGAAACCGGTCGTCCAGGGCATGATCCTGGCCTCGCCCAGGGTCACCGTCTTGTCCGGGAAGAGCTTGTCCGGGTCGATCTCCTCCTGTATCCCCAGTCCGGTGCAGTGCTCGCAGGCGCCGTAGGGGCTGTTGAAGGAAAAGATGCGCGGGGCCAGTTCGGCCAGGTTGACGTTGCAGTCGGGGCAGGCGAACTGCTCGCTGAAGGTCGTGGTCTCACCTTCGGCGGTCTCGATCTCGATAAGCCCGCCGGCAAGCGCCGCCGCGGTCTCCACCGAATCAGCCAGCCGGGTGCGTATGTCTTCCTTGAGCACCAGCCGGTCGACCACGATGGCGATGTCATGGCGGATGTTCTTGTCCAGCTCGATCTCGTCTTCCAGCAGCCGGACCTCACCGTCGATGCGGGCGCGGGTGAAACCGTCGCGGCGTATCTGCTCCAGGAGGTCGCGGTACTCCCCCTTGCGGCCGCGCACCAGCGGCGCGATCACCATGAACTTCGTACGAGCGGGCATCTCGAGGATCTGATCGACGATCTGCTCGTGAGACTGGGCGGCGATCGGTTTGCCGCACTCGGGGCAGTGGGGTTTGCCGATACGCGCGTAGAGCAGCCGCAGGTAATCATAGACCTCTGTCACCGTGCCCACGGTGGAACGGGGGTTCTTGCTGAGCACTCTCTGGTCGATGGAGATGGCTGGAGACAGTCCCTCGATGCTGTCCACGTCCGGCTTCTGCATCTGACCCAGGAACTGGCGCGCATAAGCGGAGAGCGATTCCACGTAGCGGCGCTGCCCCTCGGCATAGATGGTGTCGAAGGCGAGGGAGCTCTTGCCCGAGCCGGAAAGGCCCGTGATGACTATCATCCTGTCGCGGGGCAACCTGAGCGAGATGTTCTTCAGGTTATGTTCGCGGGCTCCGCGAATGATTATCTCTTCTGCCATGCGTTTCCTTGGGAATAGACTCAGGTAATATTCTACACGGCCAGGAGCCATGTGCGTAAATACAGGGCTGCCTGGCTTTTTTGGGGTACAGGCAAATCCAGCGGGTCCGGGCTGGGGCGGAACGTGGTGCCTTATTCCGAGCGTGTCAGCGAGGAAAAGGCACCCGGTCCGGCATTAGCCAGCGTCGGGGATAGGTACAGGCAAATCCAGCGGGAGCGCAACCGGGCGGGCAGGGTGATTTTCCGGAGCCTGCCGGAGGAAAATGCTCCCTGCCCGGCGTTCACGATGTCGGGGATAGAAAAGCAAAAGAGCAGATCCTTCGTCGCTACAGCTCCTCAGGATGACAGTGGGAGGTCGCCCCTCAGGATGACAGTGGGGGCGGCGGGGGTTCCGTCAGGGTTTCTTCTGGTGCCGGGACAGCTCGCGTATCTGGTCGCGCAGTCTGGCGGCGTACTCGAAGCGCAGCTCCTCGGCGGCGGCGAACATCTCCTCCTCCAGGGCGGCGATGGCCTCATCAACTTCCTTCTCGCTCATCTTTTTCGCCGCTTCGCGGACGCGGGTGGCCTTGTAGGGCACGGTCGCTTCGCCCAGCATGGCGCTCATGTCTGAAACGCCCTTGATGATGGAGCGGGGCTCGATTCCGTGATCGCGGTTGTATTCCACCTGGATGCTGCGGCGGCGATCGGTCTCACTGATCGCCCGCTCCATGGCGCCGGTCATCCTGTCGGCGTACATGATCACCTTGCCGTTGACGTTGCGGGCGGCGCGGCCGATGGTCTGGATCAGGGCGATTTCGCCGCGCAGGAATCCTTCCTTGTCAGCATCGAGGATCGCCACCAGCGAGACTTCTGGAAGGTCGAGCCCCTCGCGCAGGAGGTTCACGCCCACCAGCACGTCGAACTCCCCCAACCGCAGGTCGCGCACGATCTGGATGCGCTCGATGGTTCCCACGTCCGAGTGGAGATAGCGCACCCTGAAGCCCATCTCCAACAGGTAGTCGGTCAGGTCCTCGGCCATCTTCTTGGTCAAGGTTGTGACCAGGACACGCTCGCTGTTCTCGATGCGCCTGCGGATCTCGTTCATCAGGTCGTCCACCTGAAACTCGGTCTCCCGCACCTCAACCGCCGGGTCCACCAGCCCCGTAGGCCGGATCACCTGCTCCACGACCCTGGCGCTGTGTTCCAGTTCCCAGGGTCCGGGGGTGGCGCTGACGAAGACGAACTGGGGTACGCGCTCGATGAATTCCTCAAAGCGCAAGGGGCGGTTATCGAGAGCCGAGGGCAGCCGGAAACCGTAATCGACGAGGGTCTGCTTGCGCGAGCGGTCGCCATTGAACATGCCGCCGATCTGGGGAACTGTATTGTGTGACTCGTCGATGAAGCAGATGTAATCATCGGGAAAAAAGTCGAGCAGCGTGTTAGGCGGCTCCCCGGGAGCGCGCCCGTCGAAGATGCGCGAGTAGTTCTCGATACCCTTGCAGTAGCCGGTCTCCCGCAGCATCTCCAAATCGAAGCGGGTCCGCATCAGCAGCCTGTGGGCCTCCAGCTCCTTGCCCTCGCCCTTGAGCTCGGCCAGGCGCTGATCGAGCTCCGACTGGATGTCTTTCAGGGCGCGCTCGATGGTGCCGGGGCTGGTGACGAAGTGTGTCGCCGGATAGATGGAGACGTATTGCAGCTCTTCGAGCACCTGGCCGGTCATCTTGTCGACCCGCCGGATGCTCTCCACCTCGTCTCCAAAGAAGGAGATGCGGTAGATGGTCTCCTCGTAGGCAGGCTGTACCTCGAGCAGGTCGCCGCGGAGCCGGAACTGCCCGCGGGTGAAATCGAAATCACCGCGGGAATACTGGATATCGACCAGTCGGCGCATCACGGACTCGAGGCCGGCTTCCTCCCCCACCTTGAGCAGCACCATCTTCGCCAGATACTCCTGCGGCGAGCCCAGGCCGTAGATGCAGGAGACACTGGCGACGATCACCACGTCATCCCGGGAGAGCAGCGCGCTGGTAGCGGCGTGGCGCAGACGGTCGATCTCCTGGTTGATGGCGCTGTCCTTCTCGATGTAGGTATCGCTCCCCGGGAGGTAGGCTTCGGGCTGATAGTAGTCGTAATAACTGACGAAATACTCGACAGCGTTATCGGGCAGGTACTCCTTGAACTCGTTGCAGAGCTGGGCCGCCAGTGTCTTGTTGTGGGCCATCACCAGGGCGGGCTTTCCCACCGCGGTGATGATGTTGGCCATGGTGAAAGTCTTGCCTGAGCCGGTCACGCCCAGAAGGGTCTGATAGCGCTCGCCCGCGATGGCCCCGCTGGCGAGGGCATCGATTGCCTGGGGTTGATCGCCGGTAGGACTGTAGGAAGCGTTGAGCCTGAAGGGTGTCATCAGCGCGCCCTGTCACTCCGGAAAGGCACTGGCGAGCCGGTCATAGGTCTCGCGTACGAAACGCACCAATCCCTCGGTTCCGCCGCTGTTGTCGTAACTGAACCCGCAGCGGGCGAGCTTGTCGCTTTCCGGAAGCTGCCGCTCCGTTCGGCGGTCGAAATCGGCCCCCGGCAGGCTCCCGGCAGTCCGCTCACGGCGGATCTCCGGCTCGGCCGTCACCAGGACAAGCGCGTCGAACATGTCTTCCATGGCGGCTTCGAAGAGCATCTGGATCTCCACCACGGCCAGGGGGGCCTTTGCGACGGCTTCAGTTTGCCGCCAGGATTCAATCTCACCGCGCACCAGCGGATGCAGGATGCCCTCCAGGCGCCCGAGCATTCCGGCGTCGCTGAAGACCCTGTCTGCAAGCAGCTTTCGCCCTGGCTCGCCGGCGGTCAGGGCTTCGAGCCCCAGCTCCCTGGATACCTGGCTGCGAACGTTTTCTCGCTCCAGGAGCTCGTGGACGACCTGGTCACAGTCGAGCACGGCTGCGCCCAATCTGCCGAATTCCTTCAGCGCAGTGCTCTTGCCGGAGCCAAGGCCGCCGGTCAGAGCGATGAGCGGTGCGTTTTTTCCGTCATTCATTTCCCTCATTCCCGTTCATCGAGTCTTTCATTGCGCACGGGCGACCGCCTGGTCGCGCCATAAGTCACTCACATGGATAATCTTAGCAATTATCATCATATGTTGGACGCGCTCGAGGCTTCAGGCAAATCCAGCGGGTCGAGCCCGGCCGTACGGCGGTGCCTTATTCTGAGCGTGTCAGCGAGGAAAAGGCACCCGGTGCGGCATTCACGGCGTCAGGGATAGACAGGCGAAAGAGCAGATCCTTCGTCGCTTCGCTCCTCAGGATGACAGTGGGAATCGAGCCCGGCCGTACCGCGGTGCCTTATTCTGAGCGTGTCAGCGAGGAAAAGGCACCCGGTGCGGCATTCACGGCGCCGGGGATTAGAATCAGGCAAATCCAGCGGGACCGCAACCAGGCGGGCAGGGTGATTTTCCGGAGCCTGACGGAGGAAAATGCACCCTGTCCGGCATTCACGGCGTCAGGGATAGATAAGCGAAAAGACAGATCCTTCGTCGCTACGCTCCTCAGGATTACAGGGTGGTTTCGCTCAGGATGACAGGGGGGTCTGCGCAGGATGACAGGGGACGCTGCATGCTGTGCGGAAAAAAAGCGCCCCGCCGGAGGCGGGGCGCGGGATCGCTGTAATCAGACTCGATGCGTTGGACAGTCAGTCCTCTTCGCCGACAGCCTCTTCGTCGGCGACTTCTTCCTCTTCGCCGACAGCCTCTTCGTCGGCGACTTCTTCCTCTGCGCCTGCGGCTTCCTCAACGGCTTCTGCCTCGGCGTCGGCTGGTAGCTCTTCCGCTTCCCCAGCTTCCTCCTCGACGGCGTCCTCCAGTCCGGCCTCATCGGCCAGCTCCAGCGTCGCTGTCTCTTTAGCGGGCAGACTCTCGACCTCTTCACCTAACGGACGGTCGGGAAAGATATCCTCGCTGAGATTAAGGCTGTCGGGCTCGATGGCCGGCGCGGCCTCCTCCTCGACGATCTCCTCCTCGACAACCTCGCCGGCATCCTCCTCCTGCTGCAGGCGCTTGATGCTCAGGGACAGCCTGCGCCGGTCACTGTCGATCTCGATGACCTTCACCTCGATCTCATCGCCGACGTTGACCACCTCTTCCGGTTTCTCGACGTGATGGTTAGCCAGCTCGGAGATATGCACCAGGCCCTCGATGCCCTCGCTGATCTGGACGAAGGCGCCGAAGCTCACCAGCTTCGTGACCGTGCCGGTCATTACGTCGCCGACCTGATGCTTGTCCACCAGGCTCTTCCAGGGATCCTCCTGGGTCTGCTTGAGGCCCAGCGAGACACGCTGGCGCTCGCGGTCGATATCGAGGACCTTGACTTCCACTTCCTGTCCTACGGCAAGCACCTCTGAGGGATGGTTCACGTGGCCCCAGGAGAGCTCGGAGATGTGGATCAGGCCGTCGATGCCCTCGAGGTCGACGAAGGCGCCGAAATCGACGATGTTGGATATCACACCCTTGACGATGTCGCCGGGCTGCAGCCGGTCGAGGATCTGCTCCCTGACCTCCTTGCGCTCCTCCTCGAGGACGGCGCGGCGGGAAAGCACGACGTTGTTGCGGCTGCGGTTGAGCTCGATGACCTTGCACGTCAGGGTCTGGCCCAGGTACTCGTCGAGGTTCTGGATCCGGCGGATGTCCACCAGCGAGGCGGGAAGGAACCCGCGCACACCCAGGTCGAGGATCAGGCCGCCCTTGACGACCTCGATGACCGTGCCGTCGATAGTGCCGCTGCTCTGCTCGACCTCCTCGATCTTCTTCCAGGCCTGCTCGAAGCGGGCGCGCTTCTTGGAAAGTATCAGGCGCCCTTCCGAATCCTCTTTCTGCATAACAAGCGCGTCGATCCTGTCGCCCACGCTGACTTCGTTCTCGGTGCTGACTGATTTGCGGATGGACAGCTCGCTCGCAGGGATGACACCTTCCGACTTGTAACCGATATCCACGAGGATCTCGTCCTTGTCTATCCGCACCACCTCTCCGGAGACGATCTCGCCTTCCTGGAAGATGGTGATGGTAGCATCGTAGTTCGGTTCTTCCTTGCCGTCGACGAGCTTGATCAGCCCGCCCGTTCCTTCCACCAGCTCAATCTGTTCTTCGTCGTTTTGGTTTTCCAGTTCGTTCATTTAGTTGTTGACTTCCTCCCGTTTGCAAAAGTATGCGCAAAGGCCTTGCGGCACTCTGCGCACCGGGTTCATTATAACCAGACGCTTTGGTGGATGCAAAGCGCGCGGTCTGATGTCATTTCGCGCCCAGCCAGGTGCTGCCGTCGCCCACGTCGACCTCGAGCGGCGGGTCCAGCTCCCAGGCTGCGGCCATCTCCTCCCTGACAAGTCCTGATACCATGTCAACTTCTTCCTCGGGCGCCTCGAACACCAGTTCGTCATGGACCTGCAACACCATGCGGCAGCCACAGCCCGCCGCCGCAAGGGCGTCCCGGCACCTGATCATGGCCACCTTGATGATGTCCGCGGCGCTGCCCTGGATCACAGTGTTGACTGCTACCCGCTCGCCAAGCCGCCGCTGCTGCTCGTTGCCCGAGCCCAGCTCCGGGACAGGACGGCGGCGCCCCATCAAAGTAGTGACGTAGCCGTCGCTCCTGGCCTTGCTGATGATCTCGTCACGGAAAGCGGCTACCCGGGCGTAGCGCTTGAGATAGGTATCTATGTACTCGGCTGCCTCGGCCTGGCTGATGTCGAGCTGTTCCGCAAGGCCGAAGGCGCTGATGCCGTACATGATGCCGAAATTGACCGCCTTGGCGCGATTCCGCTCCTTAATGGAGACCGCTTCCGGAGCTACCTTGAAGACCTCGGCGGCGGTGGCCCGGTGCACGTCCTCGCCGGCGCGGAATGCCTCGAGCAGTTTGGGTTCGCCCGACAGGTGTGCCATGATGCGCAGCTCTACCTGGGAGTAGTCCGCGATCACCAGGCGACACCTCTCGGCGGCGATGAAACAGTCCCTGATCTTCTCGCCGAGGGGCGTCCTCACCGGTATGTTCTGCAGGTTGGGACTGCTCGATGAGAGGCGGCCGGTGGCTGTAACCATCTGGTTGAAGGTCGTATGGACCCGCCAGGTGTCCGGGTCCGCCAGCTCGGGCAAGGCCTGCAGGTAAGTGCTGGAGAGCTTGGCCAGCTCCCGGTATGCCTCGACCTTGCCGATTATCTCGTGCCGGCCGCGGAGAGCCTTGAGTACGGAGGCGTCGGTGGAGTGCCCGGTCTTGGTCTTCCTGCCCGGGGGCAGCCCCAGTTCCTCGAAGAGGATGACGGACAGCTGCTGGGGGGAGTCGATGTTGAAATCCCGCCCCGCCAGGGCGTGGATCTCGTCGGCCAGCTGGTCCAGCTGGTCGGAGACCTTGTGCGCCAGCTCCCCCAAACGGGGCAGGTCTACCCTGATGCCTGTCCGCTCCATGGAAGCCAGTATCGCCACCAGCGGCATCTCCACGGAGGCGAACAGCTCGTCAAGCCCCTGCTCCTGAAGCTGCCTCCGCTGGACAGCAGACAGCCTCAGGGTCCTGGCAGCGGCTTCCGCCAGGTTCCTCTCCCCCGGGCTTTCGGCTTTCACCTCCAGATATACACCCGCGTCGTCGCAGAGCTGGTCCAGCTTGTAGGTGCGGGCGGTGGGTTTGAGCAGGTACGCCGCGATGGCTGTATCGAAACCGATGGCAGGCAGTTGGGGCACCGCCCGCAGCAACTCCTTTGAATCATGGGCGACCCAGGGGAGGACGACATCGCCTCCCCGCCCCGGGGCCAGGGAGCGCGCCAGGGAGGGCCCATCCAGTTCCGCCAGCAGGACCGTGTCCCCGCCGTCGAAGCAGGCAAGCCTGAACGAATCACCCTTGCGTTCCCAGGCGAGCGAGAGCTCCCCGACTGACTTTGAGATCGCAGTCAGATCCTTCTCGGTGGCAGCCCTTGCCGCCAGCTCCTCGCGGGTGATCGCCGCAGGGGCAAGCATGCCCAGGTCCTCCAGCCGCCGGATGAGCGAGCTGAACTCGTAGCGAGCCAGCGTCTCCCGCAACCCGGCGCGGTCCGGTTCACCGGGCATGATGGTCGTGGCGTCGATACCCAGCGGTACCTCCGCATGCAGCGTCGCCAGCTCCTTGGAGAAACGCGCCTGGTCAGCGTACTCCTCCACCAGTTGGCGGCGCTTGCCCTTGAGCTCGCCGGCGCGTTCGATCAGCGCCTCCACCGAACCGAACTCGGCGATCAGCGCCGCCGCGGTCTTGTCGCCGATGCCGGGGATGCCGGGTATGTTGTCGGAAGTATCGCCCTTGAGACCGATGAAGTCGGGCACCTTCTCCGGCGGGATGCCGTAGCGCTCCTCGACACCGGCGCGATCATAGACCCTGACTTCTGACACCCCTTTGGAGTTCGACATGACGAAGATGTCCTCGTTGACGAGCTGCAGGGCATCGCGGTCCGCCGTCACGATGACCGCTTTCTGGTGATGCTCCCGCGCCTCGCGCGCCAGGGTGGCAAGGATGTCGTCCGCCTCATAGCCTTCCAGCCGGAGGCTCTCGATGCCGAAGGCGCCCACCAGCTCGTCGAAGTGGCCGAACTGGAGCGAGAGGTTATCCGGCATCGGCTTGCGGCCGGCCTTGTACTCCTCGTACTCCTCATGACGGAAGACGCGCTTGCCAGCATCCCAGGCCACCACGACCCCCGCCGGCTGGTAATCCACCAGGATCTTCACCAGCATGTTGGCGAAGCCGTACAGGGCATTGGTCGGCAGGCCCTCGCTGGTTGCTATCGACTCGGGAAGGGCGTAGAAAGCGCGGTAAGCCAGGCTGTTCCCGTCGATGAGGAAGACGGCGCCGGTAAGGTCGGGGCCGGGCACTACTCCTCCCTCGGTTCCCGGCCCATGAGCTCGGCGACCGCCAGCATGACGTCCTTCCCCTCGTAGATCACCTCACATACCTGCTCGGTGATGGGCATGTCCAGCTCGTATTGCCATGCCAGCTCCAGCACCGAGCGGGCGCTGGTCAGACCCTCGGCCACCATGCCCATCTCCGCTTCGGCCTCAGCGGCTGTCATGCCGCCAGCGATCAGCTCACCGGCCCGGCGGTTGCGGCTATGGCGGCTGGTGCAGGTGGCGATGAGGTCCCCCATGCCCGCCAGCCCGTAGTAGGTCCTGGGGTCAGCCCCCGCCTTCTCCCCCAGGCGCGCCATCTCGGCAAGCCCGCGGGTGATCAGGCTGGCCTTGGTATTGTCGCCGAAGCCCAGCCCGTCGCTCATGCCCGCCGCCAGCGCGATGACGTTCTTGGTCGCCCCGCAGAGCTCGACTCCGATGACATCCTGGTTGACATAAACGCGGAAACTGGGAGAAGAGATGAGTTTCTGGACGCTCCTGGCCAGCTCCATGTCGGCAGCCGCAACCGTCGACGCTGACGGTATGTCGAGGGCTACCTCCTCGGCATGGTTGGGGCCGGAAAGGACGGCGACGCGGCCCGCGGCCGGCGCCGGCAACTCGCTGACGAGCACCTGGGACATACGTTTGTACGTCTCCGGCTCCAGACCCTTGGCCAGGCTGAGGAGCGGCGCCTCCGGCCTGATCTCCCCGGCGAAACGGTGGATGACCTCACGGAAAGCCTTGCTGGGAACGGCCATCACCACCAGGTCGGCCAGGCGGATGCTGTTCCTCTCGAAACTGGAAGCCACCAGCTCGGCCGGCAGCGCGATGTCGCTCAGGTAATCGGGGTTGCGGTGGCTCCCGTTGATCGCCTCCGCCTGCTCCAGCCGGCGGCATACCAGCTCGGTGGCGATGCCGGCATTGACCAGCAGCCGCGAGAATGCGGTTCCCCAGCTGCCGCCGCCGATGACCGACGCCCGCGCGCCGCTAGCAGGTATGGATATGCCGCCCATGATCTTCTCCGTTCATTGTCGCGAGGTCCCGCCGGCGCTCCGCGCCGGACGGTTCCAGGGAAAGGTGACCCGGCTCTCACTGCCCTGGATGACCCGCCTGATGTTGGTACGATGTGCCAGGGTCACCACCGCCGCAGCCGCCAGGGTGAATACTGTATACGGGCGTGGCTGTCCGGTGACGAAGACCGCCACGCAGAGAGTGGCCGCCGCCGAGAGAGATGCCACTGACACCATCCTCCCCGCCAGCAGCACCAGCCAGAAGACGGTGAAGGCCAGCAGGAACAGGAGCGGCATCAGCGCCGTGACCGCCCCCCCGCCGGTGGCCACTCCCTTGCCGCCGCGGAAACGCAGGAAGATGGACCAGGTGTGACCGGCGATGGCGGCGCCCGCGGCCAGAACCGCGATCAGCGCCGCATCATCCCCGTCAACCAGGAGCCGCGCCAGCAGCACCGGCGCGAATCCCTTGGCGAAATCACAGAGGAAGACGATGACGCCGGCTGACTTGCCCAGCACCCGGAAGACGTTCGTGGTGCCGACGTTGCCGCTGCCGTGCTTACGGACGTCGACGCGGTAGAAGCCCTTGCCGATAACCAGCGCAAAGGGGACCGAACCGAGCAGGTAAGCCCCGGCGATGATGATTATGGCCAGTGTCCTTCCTTCCATCCAGTGACTCCCCGACAGCCCGCGGGACGGTCTCATCGTCCCACGGGACGCTCAGCTGCGTTTCCCCTTGAACTGTATCACCAACGGGCAGCCGTGGTAACCGAAGCGCTCCCTCATCTCGTTCTCGATATAAGTGGCATAACCGCGCGTGATGAGCCCCTTGTTGTTGACCTGGATGACTATACGTGGCGGCGCGGTCGCCGGCTGGCTGATATAGTACATCTTCAGCTGGCGGCCGCGCACCATCGGCGGGGCGTGGTCTGACTTGACCTCCTGCAGGAACAGGTTCAGCTGGCGCGTGGGTATGTGTGAAGTGTAGAGGCCGTAGAGGTGTCGAACCAGCGGCAGGATATCGCGCATGCCCCGCCCTGTGAGCGCCGAGATTGCCATGAAGGGGGGCTTGATGGTGGTCTTGCGGCCGACCCGCCAGCGCAGGTCCTCGAGGTCGAGCCGCTCCAGGTCCCACTTGTTCAGCAGCAGCGCAGTGGCGCACCGGCGCTTCATCGCCTCTTCGATGATGGTGAGGTCGTAATCAGTCAGCCCCAGGGTCGTATCTATCAGCACCAGAGCGACGTCAGCCTTGTCCATGGCAGCCAGGGCGCGCACGCGGCTGTAATATTCGACGTCCTCCCTGAGCTTGCCGGGCTTGCGCAGGCCGGCGGTATCGATGAAACGGAAGCGCGTGCCCTCTGACTCCACGACCGAGTCGATGCTGTCGCGGGTCGTGCCGGCTTCGGGTGAGACGATCACGCGTTCCTTCCCCAGCATCCGGTTCACCAGCGATGATTTGCCGGCATTGGGGCGGCCGACTATGGCGACGCGGATCTCCCCGGCAGCCTCGGCCCCGGCCTGCTCCCCCAGCTCATCCAGCCGCTCCACGACCATGTCGAGCAGGTCGCCGCTGCCGGCTCCATGCAGGGCGCTCACCGGCACCGGGTCGCCCATGCCCAGGGCGTGGAACTCGTGCACCAGGTCTACGCGGCTGAAGTCGTCGATCTTGTTGACCACCAGTAGCGCGGGGCGGCCACTGCGACGCACGATCTGGGCCAGGTCCTCGTCACCCGGTCCGATGCCGGTCTTGCCGTCGACGACCAGCAGGATCAACGCGGCCTCGCCGATGGCCTGCTCCACCTGTCTCTTTACCTGGCGCGCCATCTCGCGGCGGTCGGCCGTGTCGACGCCACCGGTGTCGATGAGCGTGAAGCGGCGGCCGGTCCACTCTGCCTCGATCTCCTTGCGGTCCCGGGTGACGCCGGCTTCACTGTGCACCACTGCTTCCCGTTTGCCGGAAAGGCGATTGATCAGAGTCGATTTGCCCACGTTGGGAAAACCGACGATGGCTACTTTGGGCAATCTGTCCATGGGGGGATTCTATCAGTAATCGCTGGCGGGACGGCCCTGGACGCCGGCCGCGACGTTCCGGGTGCGCGAGGCGTGCCCTTAGACGACCAGCACGTCGCAGCCCAGGGAATGCCGCAGGCTCTCGAGGGTGACGCCGTCGAGGAAACGCTCGCCGGCGTTGTCGAGCGCCGATGCCGGCAGGAGGATCGTTTCTCCACCCACCGCACCGGCCTGGCTGGCGGCCCGGATGATGTCACCGCCCCCCAAGAGCCCTGTGACGGTGACGTGGGACCCGAAGAGGCTGTTCGTGACCTCTAGCGGCTCGAGCTCCCTGCCCTCGAGCCAGGCGGGGGCCGCCTCCTTGAGCCGCCGCAGCGCCAGCTCCACCACCGGCCGGGCCAGGACGCCGGTCACCA
>QZKG01000030.1 GCA_003599855.1 Gaiellales bacterium
CGGCCACCATGGCGCTGAAGCCGCCGCCGGAGTGGCAGCCGGCACAGCTGGCGCTCGTACCCCGCAGGTACGCCTCGCCGGTGCCGTGACCTGACTCCTCCCACTGGATCACCTTGCCTGTAATCAACGTCGTGTCGTTGTGACATTCCCTGCACGTAGCGCTTACGTCAGCCACGGCCCACGAGCCGCTGGACAGGGCAGACACGAGCGCCAACAGACCGGTCAACAGGACAGCCGCCAGAGTAAACACCAGATATCTGATGTGTTTGATACGTCTCTTTTGCTTATTACTCATACTTTCTCCCTTGAGGGGATTGAATGCGACTTTCCTTTTAACGAACAGGGGTGCTCATCAGAAAAAAGCATTCATCGAATGACCTCCTTCGGTAGAGGGGTTCACACCCGGGAGCGCCTTGACGGGATACCGTTCGTTACTGACAAGGCTTTCTACGAAGGAGTCGAGAGAAAGTAATTGAGTCGGTGGGTGCTCGGAGCTGATACAGTTTCGTGCAGTTCTGCGTGATCGTCGCTTTTGCTATCCCTGACCCGGATGCCAGACCGGGGCAGTCTGGGCAGCCCGGTCTGTATTAAGTTTTGTTAATTTATTCATACCGGGCCCAGGTTTGCATATCAGGGAATTCCCCTATTTTGAATAAGAGTACTTAAATACCAATTACATGACATCCGCATTCCTGTGAAGGGATACCCCTATAGGTATATGCTGTAAATGGCCACATTTTATCTGGACAATTCTGCTCCGGTATGATAGGATTCGCTCACTTCATAGCCGTGCCGGGGAATGGATTCCGGCAAGAGGGACTTTCTGTTAGTGGGGATTGGGAAGGCTGGAGCAACACCGTTAGGGAAGGCCGATCAGGGTGTCCGGACAGGGCAATCTGGTCGGCTTTCAGCTTTACAAGGGGCCCGCCTGTTGCTTTTCCGGCAGGCGACGGCATCATTCCGACGTATGCACGAACGACCTCCCCGGCATGGCCAGCGCTTCGGCGAGCTCCAGGCGGTTCCCCGTGAAGAAACGCAGCACCGAGGCGCCGACGTCTGAGAAATATCCCTCGTAGGGCGCATCCTCCACCAGCTTCATCCTCGTCCTGATCCTGGAGCCAGCAGGAGGCGAATCGAACAGCGGTCCCCCCGGGGAGTAGACGTCACTGCCGATACGGGCCAGCAGCGGTATGTATTCCCTGGTGTGGTCGGTCCCGCTGAAACCGGGGTCACAGCCATGGTCGGCGGTTATGATCATCAGGTCGTCCGGGCCGCAGGAGGCGATGATCCCCGGGATAGCCGCATCCACCTCACGCAACCCGGCAGCGAAACCCTGGGCATCATTGCGATGGCCCCAGAGCATGTCGAAATCCACCAGGTTCGCGAACACCAGCCCCTCTTCCAGTTCGTCCATCAGCCGCCTGACCTGAGCCAGTCCATCGCTGTTGCTGGTGGTCTTGTGTTCGTAGCGCACACCCGATCCGGCGAATATCTGGGAGATCTTGCCGACGCCGTGGGTGGGGACGCCGAGCTCATCAAGGATATTGAGGATAGTGCGGGGCGGCTTCAGGGAATAATCCCTGCGACCGGACGTCCGCCTGAAGTCGCCGGGCTGGCCGGTGAAGGGACGGGCTATGACCCGCACCACCTCGTTCTCCCCGGTGAGCAGTTCCCGGGCCTGCCGGCAATAGGCGTATAGCTGCTCCAGGGGAACGACCTCCTGATGGGCCGCCACCTGGAAGACGCTGTCAGCGGATGTGTAGACTATCAGGCTTCCGGTCCTGAGGTGCTCTTCGCCCAGCTCGCTGATGATCTCCGTTCCGGAAGCTGCCTTGTTACCCAGCACCCCTCGCCCGGTCCTCTGCTCGAAGCCGGCGATCACCTCGGGGGGAAAGCCGTCAGGGAAGACCGGGAAGGGCCGTTCGGTCACCACCCCCATGAGCTCCCAGTGCCCGACGGTCGTGTCCTTGCCGAGCGAGCGCTCCGCCAGCCTGCCGTAGAGTGCCTGGGGGCGCGGCACCGGTCGCATTCCCTTGAGGGGCAGGATGTTGCCCAGCCCCAGGGCGCCCAGGTTAGGCAGTTCCAGACCGCCTGCGGCATCGGCCACGTGGGCCAGGGTGTTGGCGCCGGCATCCCCGAAATCCGCAGCGTCTGGCAGCGCACCTGCTCCCACGCCGTCCAGCAGCAATATCAGGCATTTGACCCCCTTGCGGGGACGTCTCATCGAGCGCGCCAGCAGCCAGAGAAGGTTAAGACGGGACATGCCCCGCCTCCAGTGGCGACGTCGGTGACTTTCCGGTTTTCGCAACCAGCCGCAGCCTCAACAGGACCCTCTCCCCTTCGCCCTGGGGTGCGCATCCCGGTAGACCTCACGCAGCCTTTGCCGGCTCAGGTGCGTGTAGACCTGCGTGGTGGAGACGTCGGCGTGCCCCAGCATCTCCTGGACGCTCCTGAGATCGGCCCCGCCGGCCAGCAGGTGCGTGGCGAAGCTGTGCCTCAGTGTATGTGGCGTGATCTTCCTGCTCAGCCCGGCCTCCCGGGCATAACCGGCGATGATGCGATGGATGCTCTGGCGCGTCAATCCACGGCCGAAGCGGTTGAGGAAGAGGTGGTCTGTCTTCACTTCGCCGCCGAACAGCCTCCTGCCGAGGCGCAGATACCTTTCAATAGCCGCTGCGGCGGGCTCCCCGAAGGGCACCATGCGCTCCTTCGATCCCTTGCCGAAACAGCGGACATACCCGCCTTCGATATCGATGTCAGCCAGCCGCAGGTCCACCAGCTCGGAAACCCTGAGGCCGGCTCCGTACAGCAGCTCCATCATCGCCCGGTCCCGCAGTCCGGCCGGACCGGCGCCGTCCGCCCGCGCCAGGAGGCTACCCACCTCGGCCGGGTTGAGCACAGTAGGCAGCCTGCGCCCCTTGCGGGTGGCCCCCACCGTGGCCACGGGATCACCGGCTGCAAGCCCTTCCCGGACCAGGAATTTGTAGAAACTCTTGAGGGTGCTTACCTTGCGGGCCGTGGTCGCGGCCGCCAGTGTCCCTTTTTCGCGGCCGATGTGCTCGATGAAGCCGCGCACGTCCGCGGGTCGCGCCTCCTCGACGGCCGTTGCGGTTCCCGCCAGGAAGTCGCAGTACTGGCGCAGGTCACTCCGGTATGATTCGACAGTGTTGTCCGCCAGCCCCCGCTCGAACTGGACGAAGACGATGAAATCATCGACCAGTTCCCTGGCCCGGTTTTTTCTTTCTTCTTTTAGTGCGGAGTCTGCTGCAGCAGTCATGTGCGCCTGGGGTCGGTTGATCGACAGTACCTATCTATTAAGGTACGCGGGCGCTGATTCCTGCCGGCGATCCTAAAAATCGTACGGGACTATGCTCGACAGCGGGTAGTAAGGAAGGTTCACCGAATCCGCGACCGCCCTGTTGGTGATCTTGCCCTCCATGACGTTGATGCCCCGCCCCAGGGCCTTGTCACGGCTGGCGGCGCCCTGGACGCCCTGGTTGGCTATCTCCAGGATGTAGGGCAGCGTGGCGTTGGTCAATGCATAGGTGGAGGTGATGGGAACTGCCCCCGGGATATTGCCGACGCAGTAATGTATCACGTCGTGCTCGACATAGGTCGGCTCGCTGTGGGTGGTCATCCTCGAGGTCTCTGATGTCCCGCCCTGGTCGATGGAGACATCCACCAGCACGGACTGGGGCTTCATGCGCCTGACAAGGTCCTCGCTGATAAGCTTCGGCGCCCTGGCGCCCGGGATCAGCACCGAGCAGATGACCAGGTCGGCGTCGCTGACGTATTCCTCGATGGCAAGCCCCGTGGACATGACCGTGGTCAGTCGCCCTGATATGAACGACTGCAGCGCCCGCAGGTGGTCCAGGTTGCGGTCAAGCACTGTGACGTTGGCCAGCATGCCCGCAGCGATCTTGGCGGCGTTGGTGCCCACGATACCCGCGCCGATGACGACGACCCTGGCCGGCGGGACGCCCGGCACGCCGCCCAGCAGTATGCCCCGTCCACCGGTCATCTTCTCCAGGAAATAAGCGCCTACCTGGGCCGCTATCCGGCCGGCTATCTCGCTCATGGGAGCGAGCAGCGGCAGCCGGCCGTCCTCGAGCATCACGGTCTCGTAGGCGATGCAGGTCGCTCCCGTCTCCATCAGCTTGTGAGTGAGTTCCGGCTGGGGCGCCAGGTGCAAGAAGGAGAAGAGCGTCTGCTCCGGCTTCAGCAGCGATACTTCCTTGGGCGACGGGTCCTTGACCTTGACGATCAGCTCCGCCCGGTCGAACATCTCTTCCACCGTATCAACGATCTCGACGCCGAGTCCGGCGTATGTCTCATCAGGCAGCCTGCTGCCTAATCCTGCGCCTTTTTCTATCACGACGTTGTGCCCGGCGGAAACCAGGTCTTTAGCCCCTTCGGGCGTTATGGCGATGCGGTATTCGTCAGGTTCTACTTCGGAGGGTATGCCGATTATCAAGGTCTCACTCCCGCTAGTATGTCAGCTGCCGCCGGCTTCCCGGCCCAGAAACTCGATCGCCAACATTATACCAGCAATGGACTTGCCATCCTTGAGCCCGGCCAGCAGCCCCTCGAGGGGTTCCAGAGGCAGCGTGAGCGGCTCGATGAGCTCCTCCCCATCCCCTTCCCTCGCAGACGAAGAAAGATCGCGCGCCAGGTAAACGTGCATGGCCTCGTCACAGAAACCAGGGGTAGAAAAAAACGTGGAGAGATGGTCGAGGCGGCCAGCTTCAAGGCCCAGCTCCTCGCGCAATTCACGCCGCGCACATGCTGCCGGCTCTTCACCCAGCTTCAGCTTGCCGGCCGGTATCTCGACAAGCTCCTCAGCTACGGCGTCGCGGTACTGCCTCACCAGCCGCAGGTTGCCCTTCTCATCCAGCGGCACTATCGCCGCAGCCCCGGGATGCTCGATCACCTCACGCCGGACAGCGGCGCCGCCAGGCAGCTCGACCTCGTCGAGTCGCAGGCGGATGATCCTGCCTTCGTAAACGACCCTCGACGACAGACGCCTGTTCTTCACCCGGCGGCCTCCGTGATGATCTCCATCAGCAGCCTGTGAGCCTGCACCAGGGACTCGACGGCGATGAACTCATCCGGTGAATGCAGCTTCTCCATGCCGATGGCCAGGTTGACGCACTTGAGCCCCTTGAGATTGAGCACGTTGACGTCACTGCCGCCGCCGGTGGATATATATGACGGCTCCAGGCCCAGCCTCTTCACCGCGCGCGCCGCCAGTTCCAGCGGCTGCCCGCCCGAGCGGAAGTCGAAGCCGCTGAACTCGTCCACGACTACTGTCTCGACGTCGACGCCTTCCTGGGCGGCGGCCAGGTTGATCGCCCCCATCATGGCGCCCACCACCTCCTCGAGCCTGTCAGGGTCATGGCTGCGGGCTTCCCCCTCGATCTCGCAGGACGCCGGCACGACGTTGATCGCGTCGCCCCCCTTGATAGTACCGATGTTGGCGGTCGTATCGTCATCGAGCCGGCCGAGCTCCATGGCGGCTATCGCCGCCGCGGCCGCCCTGATCGCGCTACGGCCCTTCTCCGGCTCGACGCCGGCATGGGCGGCGCGGCCAGAGAACCGCGCGCGGATGGTCTTCTGGGATGGTGAGCGCACCACTATCCCCCCGACCTTGCCGGTGCAGTCCATGCAGAAGCCGCACTCGGCGGCGATGCTTTCCATCGAGCTGGCCTTGGCGCCCCGGAGGCCGCTCTCCTCGCAGACCGTGAAGAGCAGCTCGATGCCTGCGTGGGTCCGGCCCTCCTCCAGGACACGCTCCACGGCCAGCACCATGGCCGCGATGGCAGCCTTGTCGTCCGCGCCCAGCACCGCCCGGCTGCCGCTTTTGATGATGCCGCCTTCGACCAGCGGCTCAGGCATGGCGCCCGGCTCCGACACAACGGTGTCCATGTGCGCAGAGAAGAGTATCGGGGTTCCCTCGGCAGAGGGGGGGATGTGGCAGTACAGATTGCCCGCCGCCTGAGAGCCTTCACCTACCGGAGGCCCCTCGACGACCATAAGTCCGGTGCGGCCCAGGCGTTCCTTCAGGTAGTCTGCGACCAGCCGCTCGCCCCCGGTGGGACTGGGCAGTGAGGCCAGCTCGAGGAAGAGTCCCACCAGCCGTTCACCGGATTCACTCCCCGCCTCACTCATCTACCGAGTCGGTAGCCCTGGCCTCAGACAGCGCCCCCTCGTCCTCGCCCCCGGCCTCCACCGGTGCCTCCTCGCCGCCTGCGCCACGGGCGCCAGCGCGCTCGCAGGCTGCGCCGATGAAGTCCCTGAAGAGCGGATGGGGCTCCGTGGGGCGCGACTTGAACTCTGGATGGAACTGCGTAGCCACGAACCAGGGATGCTCGGGCAGTTCGATGATCTCCACCAGCCGCTTGTCGGGTGAGGTGCCGCTGATCTTCATGCCGGCCTCAACCAGCTTCGGGCGCAGGGCGTTGTTGACCTCATAGCGATGCCTGTGCCTCTCGTGCACCGTGCGGCTGCCGTAGGCTTTGGCTGTCTTGCCGGAGCGGGCGATCTTGCAGGGGTACGACCCCAGCCTCATGGTGCCGCCCATCGCCTCGACGTCCTTCTGCTCAGGCAGCAGATCGATCACCGGATAGGGTGTGCTCTGGTCGAACTCGGAGCTGTTGGCGCCGGGCATCCCCGCGACGTTGCGGGCATATTCCACCACGGCGCACTGCATCCCCAGGCAGATGCCCAGGAACGGGATGCCCTTCTCACGGGCGTAGGCTACAGCCTGGATCTTGCCCTCGATGCCCCTCACACCGAAGCCTCCCGGTATCAGGACGCCGTCGACGTCCCTGAGCTGCGACTCCACCAGCATCGGCGACACGCCTTCCGAGTCGACCCAGACGATCTCGAGCTCATGCCCGTGAAAGACGGCTGCGTGCTGAAGCGCCTGGGTCACGCTCATGTAGGCATCCCACAGCTGGATGTACTTGCCCACCAGCGCGATCCTGACCGGGCGCCTGCAGGCGGTTATGCGGTTTACCAGCTCCTCCCAGTCGGACATGTCGATATCGCGGGCGCGCTTCTGGAGCCCCAGCTTGCGGATGACGAGATCGTCCAGACCCTCCTCGTGGAGCATCTGGGGCACCATGTGGATGTCGGGGGCGTCCAGGGCGGAAACCACGGCCTCGATGTCGATGTCGCAGAGGAGAGCTATCTTCTCCTTGAGGCCCTTGCTCAGATGGTGGGAGGAACGGCAGACGATGACATCCGGCTGGATGCCGATGCCGCGGATCTCCTTGACGCTATGCTGGGTGGGCTTGGTCTTCAGTTCTCCGGTGGCGCCCAGGTACGGGACCAGGGAGACATGGATGTACATGGCGTTCTCCCGGCCGACGTCGATGCGGAATTGCCTGATGGCCTCCAGGAAGGGCAGCGACTCGATGTCGCCGACCGTGCCGCCGATCTCGGTGATGACCACGTCGACGCCACCGCCCATGTCGGCGACGCGGTGGATCCGGGACTTGATCTCGTTGGTGACGTGGGGGATCAGTTGCACCGTCTTGCCCAGGTACTCGCCACGCCGTTCCTTGTTGATGACGCTGTAATAGACGGTCCCTGAGGTGACATTGCAGTCACTGGTCAGGTTCTCGTCGACAAAGCGCTCGTAGTGGCCCAGGTCGAGGTCGGTCTCGGCGCCGTCCTCGGTGACGAACACCTCGCCGTGCTCGAAGGGGCTCATGGTGCCCGGGTCCACATTGATGTAGGGGTCCAGCTTCTGCATCTGGACCTTGAGCCCGCGGCTCTTGAGCAGCCTGCCCAGGGAAGCAGCCGTGATCCCCTTGCCGAGCCCCGACACTACCCCGCCGGTCACGAAGATGTGCTTTGCCATCAGCTTACCGCCTTTCAAACGCTGTCCGGGAACCAAAAAACCGGAGGCTCGGCTCCGGCTCGCTTACGGATATTAAGAATGTACCCCTGCGTCGACAATCATCTGCCTCGCTCTGTTATGTTATCGCAGAGAGTATAACACCTGCGGGCCGCGGGTGGAAACCCCTCTGCTGCACCGGAGCCTGGAGCAAGACCCACCGGTCCTCCTATTCTTCTTCTTCCTCCTCGAATGTTATCGCATCCTCGGGACAGTTCTCGGCCGCTGCCTCGATGCAGCCCTCAAGCCCGCGGAAATCATCGGTGATCACATGCGATACATCCTCGACCTGGAACACCTCGGGGCAGATCTCCTCGCAGTTGCCGCAGGCTACGCATTTATCGATATCGATTTTCGGCTTTCTCATCCTTCCTTCCCTGTCTTCCTGGACTGATGCGCATTCTAACATAGCAGACTGCCGCCGCGCCGGCCGCTGCCAGCAACGGCGCCATCGCTATTATCACGGCTGAAACGCTATAATCAAGACAGGGATAGTATTTGGAGAGGGGCTGTCCATGCCTGAGACCGCTGCGACGACGATAAGGCCCGCACGGGCTGTGCCGGTCATGCTGACGGCTTCCATGCTGCTATTGACGCTGCTCTGGGCCCTGGTGTTCCCCGGGCGCTCCCTGGCCATGACGCCGAGCGAGCCCGTCAGGGGGGTCTCCGGGGTGACGCCCGCGCAGCTTGAGGCGGAGCTGGCATCGGTCAATCCCGCGCACATCCACCCCGGGATAGCCAATCTTTACGTGGAATGGGGATACCGTTTCGGCATCCGCGCCGACATCGCCTTCGCCCAGATGCTCCATGAGACCAACTTCCTGCGCTACGGCGGCGACGTGCAGCCGCACCAGAACAACTTTGCCGGCATCGGCGCCACCGGCGGCGGCAATCCGGGGAATTCCTTCGTCAACGCCGAGGCCGGTGTGATCGCCCATTATGCGCACCTCGCCTGGTACGTCTTCCCGGGCCACCGGAACGAGTACTGCAACACGGGCTGGGATCCACGGCATTTCGGCACCGGCCACGCTGACAGCGTCGACGTCATCGGCGATCTTGCAGGCCGCTGGGCCGTCCCGGGCCATGGCTACGGCGAAGCCATCGCCCGCTACGCCACGCGCATCGGCACCCGTCCGGCCAGCGGCAGGAGGCTGGGAAGTTTCAACGAGACGCCCGGCACCGACCAGGGAGCGCTGGGCAGCGAATACTTCTTCAGCTGGTACGACTCCCTGCCGGCCAACGGCATGAAGGGCAACTGGATCATGGTGGGGAACCAGGGTTCAGGCGAGGCGACAGTGGAGATTTACATCAGCGGACGCAGGATGAATGACCCGGCGAACCCCGGCAACAGCTATTTCACCATCCCCGAGGGCGGGCGTGTCACCCCCTCCTTCCGCAGCGTCATGGGCGGGCCGGTGCGGGTGCTCTGCCTTACCGGGCAGCCGCTCATAGTCAGCCAGCGGGTCCTCTTCAGGGACAGCTTCAGCGAGGTCATGGGTATCCCGGCTTCTTCACTTTCCCGCTCCTGGGAGTTCACCTGGTATGACGCAGTGCCCCGAGACGGCATCGTCAACAACTGGATCCTCGTCTCAAACCCCGGCACGCAACCCGCGGATGTTGACATCATCGTTGCCGGCAACGTTGTGGCGAGATACTCAGAAGCCGACGGCAACCCGCTGGCTCCCGGCGCGACGGTGACGCCACGCTTCCCGGGCCTGACCGGCGGCCCGGTCCTGGTGGTCTCCACCAACAACCAGCCCATAATCGCCAGCCAGCGGGTGCTGTACCGTGACAGCTTCAACGAAGTCACAGGTATGCCGTCGGAAAAGCTCGCCTCCGACTATCGCTTTACCTGGTACGACGCTGACAAGCTCAACGGGATGAACCGCTGCTGGGTCCTGGTGGCCAACCGCGGCCAGGAGCCGGCGGAAGTTGAGATTCGCGTCGGCGGACTGACGAAAGCCGTCTATGCGGCAGCCGGTGGCAACGCCATCCCGCCGGGAGGCATCGTCACCCCGGAGTTCCCTAGCCTGACTGATGGGCCCGTCCAGGTAGTTTCCACCAACGGGCAGCCGCTCCTCGCCTCCCAGCGCACCATCTTCCGCGACAGCTTCGAGGAGAACCCGGGGACGCTGCCGGCCTCCCTGAGCGCCGACCAGTGGTTCACCTGGTATGATTCACGCCTGGTGGATTACATGAGGGGAGACTGGCTGCTGGTCTCGAACCAGGGCACCGGCCAGGCGACAGTGGAGATCTACATCGGCGGCGTGAAGATGAACGACCCGGCCAACCCCGGCAATGACTGGTTCACCGTTCCCGAGGGCGGCAGGATCACGCCCCAGTTCGAGAACGTCATGGGCGGGCCGGTGCTGGTGAGGTCGGTGACAGGGCAACCGCTACTCACCAGCCAGCGCGTGCTGTTCAAGGAAGGGTTGAACCGGTAAGGCCTCGCCAGGCGCCTCAGCGTCCCGGCTCGATATGGACCACCACGTCGGTCTCCTCGCCGTACTCGTCCTTGAGGCGCCGCTCCACCACCGACGCTATCCGGTGGGATTTCCTGGTGGGCAGTTCCGGCTCCACCAGCAGGTGCAGGTCGATCCAGTAGCCTGCTTCGCTGCCCCGGGTCCTGACCTTGTGGCAGCCCAGGATGCCCTTCTCATCGACGCTCAGGCAGACGCGCTCCACCTCCGCGGGATCGAGCACCGCGCGGTCCAGCAACACGATGGACGCCTCTTTCATTATCCTGATCGCGGCCACGGCGATGGCCCCGGCGATAAAGCCGCCGACGACGATGTCGACGATGGCCAGACCGAAACGGGCAGCAAGCAGGCTGGCGATGACGGAAAAGGAGACATAGACGTCGCTCATGGTATGGCGCGAGTCCGCCACCAGGAAGGTGCTGGACAGCTTCTGTCCCTGCCGGCGCTCGAAATAGCTCACTCCGGTGTTCACCAGCATGGTGAACCCCATGGTCGCGAATGCCAGCGGACCGGCATCGGGCAGCGCCAGCGTCTCGGCGGTCAGGCGCCCGTAGACGCTCTCGACTATCTGGATGGCGGTCACCAGCAGCAGGACGACAATGCCGATGCTGGCAAAAGTCTCGAACTTGGCGTGGCCGTAGCTGTGGGTCTCATCACGGGGCCGGGCAGCCAGGGCGACGCCCACGAGACCGATGATGTTCGAGGAGCCATCCATGAGAGAATGGAAGGCGTCGGCGACCATGCTGATGGAATCCGCCCTGAGGCCCACCAGACCCTTCGCCAGCGCCACACCGAAATTGGCGATGAGCACCAGGATCAGCACCTTCCGTATCCGGCGGTACCGCTCCGACGATTTCAAGATCGTCGCCGCTGATTTGATGACCTGACCTCCACCAGTTCGCGGAGCTCCGGCGCCAGCGCGCCGGCCGCCCCGATCTCGAGCCCTAGTCTACAACATCCGGCACACTGTTCCCGCCGCCTCCCCTGTTCCCGAACAAGATGCCGTAGGCAGCCAGCCCGGCGACCCCCATGGCGATGGCGAACCAGAAAGTCACCAGCCTGATGAGCAGGGTGGCAGCCACAGCATCGGTACGATCCAGGCCGCCGTTTATGAACAGGCCGGTCATGCTGCCCTCAGCCACACCCAGACCGCCGGGTATCATCGCCAGCGCGCCCGCCAGCGTCGCCGTGACGAAGACGAAGGTGACCAGCAGCAGGTCCACCTCGAGGCCGAGCGCTCTGAGCAGCAGCCACGACGCGACACACTCTGTGAACCACCCGGCAGTACTGAGGGTCACCGCGGGCAGCAGCCGCCCCAGCCTCAGCAGGATGTAAGACGACTCATAGAATTCCTCCAGGTGATGGGCGACCCGGCTCAAGAAGGGCACATGCTCGGCGGCCGCCAGCAGCCTGAGGCAGAGCCGGCGCCACTGGACGACCGCGACGAAGACGACCACCAGGGCGATGGTGACCGCCAGGATATCCCTGCCCCAGCCGTACGCCAGGGCGCCGAAGCTTCCCAGGATGACGATACCGATGACATCGGTCAGCCGTTCCGCCACGATGACGGGAGCCGTACGGCTCACCTTAACCCCGGCGTAGTCCCGGAGGAGGAATGACTTCATGACCTCGCCCAGTTTGGCAGGCGAGATGGACATGGTCAGTCCGGAGAAGAAGATGATGAAGCTGGGCCGCACCGGGATGCTGACACCCACCGCCCTGATCAAGTACTCCCACTTCAGGAACCTGATCAGGTAATTGAATAGCACCAGGCCCAAGGCCACCGGCAGCACCGCCCAGCGGAAGGAGCCGAACACTTCCCGGAGTGAATCCAGGTCGGCATAAAAGCCCATGACGATGTAGATGGCGACGCCGAGGATTATGCCGATTATCAGGTTTCGCCGCAGTCGTCCGGGCATAGCCGTGCTTTCCGCGTCAGCCCTCGCCGCGCGCCAGGCTCATGACGCGCCTGAAGGCGCCCATGCCCAGGAGCGCGGCGGCGGCTGCAGCGATAAGGGGCGACTTGCCCGGTCCCTGGCTCTCGAGCCCGGCGCCCTCCGGCAGATAGCCTTGCAGCATCTGGCCCCACTTCGTCTCAGCCATGCGGGAAAGCCTGGGCCAGCCCACCCAGGGATACCAGAAGTAATCGAAATAGGCCCTGGTCGCCAGCTTGCCTCCCGCAGGCGGCATGCCCGTGAGCTTCTTGAATGGACGCCCCAGGCCGCCGTGCGGCTGCGCCCCAGAAGGTCCCTGGAAGTGGAAATCCACCTCCCGGATATCCGCGCCTTCGACATCGATCCCTGCGATCTCCCCGCATCCCAGGCCGCGCTCGTGGGCCATGCGGATATAACCTATCCCCATGGGGTCGAAACCCATCATCCTCGCCGCGACGGCATCGACGGCGACCAGGTCCGACCCGGCGATTATATAGTCCTTCTCGTAAGGCATGAGGGCGCGTGGCCCGGGACCGTCACCGCAGAAGGTGCCGTCCATCACTGCGAACAACCCGGCGTGCAACTCCTGCCGGATAGCCAGCAGGTCCACCAGGACCTCATGCATGCTGCCTTGCGCCGCCGGGCAATGTCCGTCAAGAAGCCCGGCGGCGGCGCTCCTGACCGCTCCGGAGGTCATGGTGAGCGCGTGGGTCTTGAGAGTCGGCATGAGGATCAGACTCGAACCCATCAGCGTGCCGGGGATGCTCAAGCCTCCATCACCAAAGACATCGGCCAGCGCCCGCAGCTCCACCCCCGGTTCGTGGCGGACCCGCTCCGCAGGATCATCCCCGCCCCGGCTGAAAGAGAGGCCATACTTCCCGGCGGCGGCTGCAAGCCCGTTGTTCATCAGGCCCCTGCCCCCGCCTGCGCTCCCGGGACAGTCCCCGGCTGAAACGATTGAATCGACAGCGCGCCCGTCATCGGCAAGGGCTTTCAGCACCCCCTCCAGCTGCCAAGGCGTTGTCGAACATGCCGGATACCAGAGATCCCATGATATGTCCGCCTGCAGGCAGATCCTGGCTGAGTCTCCCAGCGACTCTTCATACCCGGCCATGCGCATCAATCTGCCGTAATCCTCCATCACCGTTTCCGGTGAAGTCTTCAGGACAGCTACCTTGGGCCTCATCAAAGCTCCTTTATGTAAATTCGTTCAGACCGACGCCGAACGTTCCAGCAGGCTGGCTGCGTGCCCCCTCGCCTGGGAATCTGAAGGGTCTGATCCCATCATGCGACAAAGTTCGTCCACGATCCCTTCACCGTCCAACCGCCTCACCCCTGTCTCGGTGACACCGCTGGCGGCGGCGCTGTTCTTGATGACGCTGAAATGGGCATCGGCGAAACAGGCGATCTGGGCAAGATGGGTGATGCAGATCACCTGGGATCCAGCCGCCAGCCCTTTCAGCTTCTGGCCCACGGCGGTCCCGGTCTCGCCGCCGATGCCGGCGTCGATCTCGTCGAAGACCAGCGTCGGCGCCCCGGCACTGCCCGAGATAGCGCTCTTGACGGCCAGCATCACCCGGGAGAGCTCGCCCCCGGAGGCCGTGTCCGCCAGCGGGGCTGCCGGCATCCCCGGGTTGAAGCTGACAAGGAATTCCACCAGGTCCGCGCCGCTGGCGGTCAGATGGTCCACTCCCAGGGCGTCATCGCCCTCGAGCTGCTTCAGGGAGATGCTGAAGAGAGTGCTGTCGAACGCCAGCTCGCCCAAGTGCCCCTGCGCCTCATCCTCAAGCCTGACAGCAGCCTTGCGCCGTGCCTGCCGCAACTCTAGCGCCAGCGAGACGAGCTCGGCCTCGGTCCGGTCCAGCTCTTCTCTCAGGCTGGTCTCGTCAGAGTCGCAAGCGGCGGCTGTCTCCAGCTTGACCGCTGCGGCCTCGCCGTAAGAGAGCACTTCCTCAAGAGATGGACCGTACTTGCGCTTCAGCTGTGCCAGCAGCTCCAGCCGCTCCTCCACCTCCTGGAGCCGCTGCGGGTCATCCACCACAGCCCCGGCGTAATCCCTCGCCTCGCGGCCGAGGTCCTCCAGCTCGAAGACACAGTCCTGCAGCCTGCCGGCGATGCTCTCCACCCCGGCATCGATCTCCGCGCTCTCCTGCAGCGCAGGCAGAAGGCGTGACAGTTGTTCCTTGACGCTGTCGCCCCCGGCGCCGTCCAGCAAGGCTTCACCCAGGGCGCCCGCCGCGGACTTGAGCTCTGCAGCCTTCAGCAGCATCGTTTTTTCCCGCTCGAGCTCGCCGTCTTCCCCGGCGCGGGCGCCCGCCGCCTTTATCTCAGCCAGCTGGAATTCGAGCAGTTCCAGCTCGCGCTGCCGCAATCGGGAGTCCTGCGTCAGGGCTTCCAGCCTGGCGGCGGCTTCCAGCCTCTGCTCGTAAAGCAGTCGGTATTCCTCGCGCATGTCCGTCACTTCGCTTCCGGCATACGTATCGAGGATGTCCGCCTGCCTGTCAGCCATCATCAGGCTGCGCTGCTCGTGCTGGGCTGAAAAGGCCATGAGCCCTGAGGCCAGCTCCCTGAGCACAGCCACGGTCGCGCCCCGGCCGCACACATATGCACGGCTGCGGCCGCCGGGCAAAAGCCTGCGGCTCACCGAGAGCGCTTCGCCGGGGATCAGGTCCAGGCCGGGCACTGCCGCCGTCATCCCCTCTGTATCAAAAACAGCCTCGACGAAAGCCTCATCCTCGCCGGGCCTGATCATGCCGCTGTCTGCGCGGCTCCCCAGCAGCAGGGCGATGGCCCGCGCCAGCAGGGTCTTGCCAGCCCCGGTCTCACCAGTGATCACGTTCAGGCCCGGCTCGAACCGTATGGAAGCGTCAGGGATGACGGCCAGGTTCCTGATATTGAGCTCAGCTAGCAAGCCTAACCTTCGGATCCCCGCGCGGGCCTGATGAACTTGTCCCGCAGTTTCTGGTAGAAATTGGCACCCGGGAGCTGCAGCAGCCTCGCCTTGAGCGGGGATATCGCCGCGTCGATGCTGCTGCCCGGCGCCAGGTCGCCGCAGCTCCGTCCATCGACGTACACCGAGGCCACCGCGCTGATCGATTCGTTGCGGATGGTCACCTGGTCGCCGGGGGCGGTCACCAGGGGCCGCGAGCAGAGGCTGTGCGGGGCGATGGCGGTTACCACCATGGCGTCCAGCCTCAGTGAAATCAACGGGCCCCCCGTGGCCAGGTTATAGGCGGTCGAGCCGGCGGCGGTAGCCACCACCAGGCCGTCACATGACATGGAGGCAAGGTCCACCCCGGCGATACTGTAGCCCAGGCGGATGATCGAGCCGCCGTCAGGCTTGTGTACCACGACGTCGTTGAAAGCCAGAAACTTCTCGCCCCGCAGATCCAGCTCGACGAGGCTCAGTTCGAAAGTCTCGTATTCCCCAGCGAGCACCGAGTTAATGCCGCTGTCGATGCCGGATGGTTCCACCGCGGAGAGAAAACCGACGCGTCCGAAGTTCACGCCGAACACCGGCACCTGCATGCCGGGAAAATGGTTGAAGGCCCTGAGGATGGTCCCGTCACCGCCGAGAGCCAGGCAGATATCCGGCTGCGAACCCTTGAGCGACGCCAGCGCGGTCACGCCCTCGCCGGGAGGATCCAGGGAATATTTCTCTATCTCGCTGTCGGGGAGGAAGATCTTGATGGAGCGTTGGCGGCAGATATCGATCACCCTGAGCAGGGCCCCCCGGGTCTCTTCAGAACGGCGATGGGTGATTACCGCTACCTTTTTCAGCAGATGCTCCCTTCGTCGTCTGGCTACGACCAGTCAGCCACTCCGTCCGCCCCGGAGCCCTTCCTCCAGGCGCCCGACCACCCGGTCGATGGTCTCGTCCCTGTCCGGTTCATGCCCGCGGGGGCCGGTCCGGCCTTTTTCCCTGAGGTGGATGAGGTACTCTATGTTGCCGCTCGGTCCCGGCACACCGGAATCGGTCAATCCCAGCACCCGGCAACCAGACGCTTCAGCGAAGTCCCAGACCTCTCTCAGCACCCGCCTGTGGACCTCAGGTTCGCGCACCACGCCGCCCTTGCCGACCTGGCCACGGCCGGCCTCGAACTGCGGCTTGACCAAAGCGACGATCTCAAAACCCGGACTCAGACATTTTATCACAGCGTTCAGCACTTTCTTAAGGGAGATGAACGACAGGTCCAGGGTGGCCACTTCGGGACGGTAGGGCAGCATCCCCGCAGTCAGGTAGCGGGCATTGGTGCGCTCCAGAACCGTCACGCGCCGGTCGCCGCGCAGCCCCCAGTCCAGCTGGCCGTAACCCACATCCACGGCGACCACGCCTGCGGCGCCGTGCCTGAGCAGGCAATCCGTGAAACCGCCGGTTGAAGCGCCGGCGTCGAGCGCGGTCCTGCCCGCCACATCGAAGTCGAACTCGGCAAAGGCCCGCTCCAGCTTGAGGCCGCCGCGCGATACGTATCCTTCGCTGCGGGCGACCTGTATCTCGGCGTCGGGGGCGACCTGCGAGCCCGCCTTGAGGTCCTTCCGCCCTCCAACCGTCACCTGGCCAGCCATGACAGCCGCAGCTGCCCTGGAGCGCGAAGAAAAAAATCCCCGCTCCACGAGGATCGTATCCAGTCTCTGTTTCCTGCTGCCCGGCTGCGGTGGCTTGTCGGCCGTCATCACTCCTCTCCCGAGACCATCAGCCTTTCAGACTTGACGACTTTCTTCTTCAGGAGCCTTTCACCGATAAAGGCGCAGACCGCCTCCGGGGTCAGGCCGATATCCTTGAGCAACCTGTTGCGGTTCCCATGGGGGATGAACCCGTCGGGAAAGCCGAAGCTCTTGACCGGCACCGCCTCCTGGGCGAACATCTCCGCTACCGCCGAGCCGAACCCTCCCACGCGCGTCCCCTCTTCCACGGTCACGATGATCTCGTGCCTGGCCGCCAGTTCCCGGATCAGGTCCTCATCCAGCGGTTTGAGGAAACGCGCATTCACCACTGTGGGCCTGAGGCCGTAACGCTCAGCCAGCAGCCTCGCGGCGCGGCAGCCGATGCCCACGCCGGTACCGATCCCCAGAATAAGGGCGCCCTCTCCCCTGTCGATCACCTGTGCCTTGCCCGCCTCGAGCTCCTCGAAGCTCACCGGCATGGCGACGCCTCGTCCCGCAGCCCGGGGATAACGGATCGCTACCGGCCCGTCCAGCCGCAATGCCGTGTAGAGCATGTGCTGCAGTTCAGCCTCGTCCCCAGGGACCATCACCGTCATGCCCGGGATAAGCCTCAGGTAGGCCATGTCGAAGGCGCCGTGGTGGGTCGGTCCATCCTCACCCACCAGGCCGCCCCGATCCAGGGCGAAAATCACCGGCAGACGCTGGAGGGCGACGTCCTGTACCAGCTGGTCGAAGGCCCGCTGCAGGAATGTTGAATAGATGGCAACCACCGGCCTGTAGCCGCCAATCGCCAGGCCCGCCGCGAAGGCGACCGCGTGCTCCTCGGCGATCCCCACGTCGAAGAAACGGTCAGGGAAGCTGTTCTCAAAATGGTAGAGGCCGGTCCCGCTGGACATGGCCGCGGTGATGGCAACGATGCGGTCGTCGTCGCCGGCCATGCGCGCCAGGCCCTGGCCGAAGGCCTCGGTGAAGGTGATCGGTCCCTTCTGCTTGATCGCCTCGCCCGTGCTGACCTGGAACGGCGCGATGCCGTGGAAGGTGTCCGGCCGCTGCTCGGCGGGCTCGTACCCCTTGCCCTTGGTGGTCTTGATATGGATCAGCACCGGACGGTCCACTTCGATGGCCTGCCTGATGCTCTTCCTCAGGGCCTTGATGTCGTGCCCGTCCACGATGCCGATATAGGCGAAACCCAGCTCCTCGAAGAGCATCCCCGGAACCAGGAACGCTTTCATGCTCTCCTTCAGGGAGCGCATGCCGCCCCTGATGCCGGGTATCTTCTCCAGCCCGTGCTCGATGTCCTCGCGGACACGGTAGAGAGTGGGGTCGAGGCGCAGCTTGTTGAGGTACTGGGAGATGGCGCCCACGTTGGGCTTGATCGACATCTCGTTGTCATTGAGGATCACGATGAGCGGCGTCCGCAGGTGGCCCGCCTGGTTAAGGGCTTCATAGGCGATGCCGCCGGTCAGTGCGCCGTCACCGATGACGCAGGCGACAGAGCTTCCCTCTTCATCGTCGCCGGCAAGGCGCACTGCCTCCATCAGGCCTACCCCGTAGCTGATCGAGGTGGAACTGTGCCCGGTGCCGACGATGTCATGCTCGGACTCCGCCTGGCTGGGGAAACCCGAGAGGCCGCCATGCTGGCGGATGGTATGGAACTCGCCGGCGCGGCCTGTGATGATCTTGTGGGGGTAGCACTGGTGACCGACGTCCCAGATGATCTTGTCCCGGGGGCTGTCCAGCACGCTGTGAAGGGCCAGGGTGAGTTCGACGACTCCGAGACTGGGAGCGAGATGACCGCCCACCTTCGATACTGCACTGATCATGAAGGTGCGGATCTCCTCGGCGAGCACTTCCAGTTCCCGCTCGCTCAGCCGCCTGAGGTCAGACGGGGAATTTATTTGATCCAGTAGTGACACGGCTATCTCTGTCGTTCGAATATGTAATTAGTGATGCCGGCCAGACCCGCAGTATCCGCTACGACTTCCCCAAGCGCCGCGAGCGCCTTGTCCCGGGACTCCCGGGCCAGTTCCCTGGACCGCTCCAGGCCGAAAGTGCTGACGTACGTCCTCTTCTCCAGACGCTCGTCAGAGCCTGCATTCTTCCCCAGGATGGCTGTCTCGCCTACGACATCCAAAATATCGTCTTTGATCTGAAATAGCAAGCCTAGCTCCGCGGCGAACACGACCAGTTTTTCCAGCTCTTTTTCCGGCGCTTCAGCCAGCAGCGCGCCGCAGCGGACACATGCAATTATCAGCCGGCCGGTCTTGAGCGAGTGCAGCAGCCTGACGGATTCCTCCCCCTCATCGAAGCCTGCCACATCCAGGTACTGGCCCCCCACCATTCCCTTGAGCCCGGTAGCTATGGAGATCTCGTCGATGACCGCCAGCTTGGTGGCGGCATCGGCTTCCTGCTGCTCGCAGATGATCCGGTAGGCTTCGGCGAACAGCGCATCGCCGGCCAGGATGGCTACGCTCTCGCCGTACTTGACGTGGCAGGTCGGCATTCCCCGGCGCAGGTCATCGTCGTCAAACGAGGGGAGGTCGTCATGGATCAGGGAGTAGGTATGGATCATCTCGATGGCGGCTGCGGTGGGCAGCAACTCCCGCGCCGGGCGGCCGAACATCTCCCCGGTGGACATCATGAGCACCGGCCTGATCCTCTTGCCGCCCGCCAGGAGTGAATAATTCATCGCCTCGGCCAGGGGGGAGGTCTCACCGTCCTCGCCGTAGTCGATCCGGCCGAGGAAATCTTCCAGGAGATCTGTCAGATGGTCGGGGTAAGCCAAGGTCAGGATCCCCGGGGTTCCCCGCTGTCCCCAGGCGTGCCACCCTCGTCCTGCTGCCCCTCATCAGACTGGTAAACCACCTTCTGCACGGCCTGGTCGAGCTCCTTGCTGCTGGCCACGGCAAGCTCGTTGGCTTCCGAGAGCAGGCTGATGGACTCATCAAGGTCCGCCTCACCCGCCTCGAACCTGCGCACTATCTCTTCCATGCGCTCGATGGAAAGGTTGAGATTCGCAAGCGTGTTCTCCAGGGCCCGCCCCAGCATCTGCTGGCCTTCACCCGCGCCCTGGACTTCTGGCTGTCCGCCATGGTTCTCTTCGGTCATGTCCGGCTGTCTCCGTGTATCTCGTCGGCCAACTTACCAAGTATACCATTTATGAGCGCGGCGGCTTCCCGGGAGCAGAAGCGTTTGGCCAGCGTTACCGCTTCGTCGATGCTCACTTCCAGCGGTATCTCCTCCTCGTCGAGCATCTCGTGCACGGCTATCCTGAGGATGCTGCGCTCCAGCGGCGCGATGCGATGTGATTTCCAGCTGCTGGAGCAGCGGTCGATGACACTGTCGATCCGCGCGGTTTCCCCGAGGACCGCCGCGACCACCTGAGGCGTGTATTCGTCCAGAGGCCGGCCCTGCTCCGCTGCGTGGCTCTCCAGCAGGCGCTCCACATCCTCGCGGGTGATCTCATGCTGGTAGAGGATGACCATGGCGTCATGCCGTGCCTGTCGGCGTGAGGTCATTGCCGGTCTCCCCCTTCCCGCCTGCTCAGTCGTCGTCCGTCTCACCGCCGCCATCGAGACCCAGGCGGCCGGCGTTCTCCTCGATGAAAGCGGTGGTGTAACTGCCGGAGGCGAAGTCAGGCGCGGCGATGATATCCCGGTAGATGTCGGCGTTGGTCACGACCCCCTCGATCACCAGCTCGTCCAGGGCCCTGAGCGCCCGCCTGAGCGCCGCTTCGCGGTTGATATCCCAGACCAGCAGCTTGGCCAGCAGGGAATCGTAGAAGACGGGGATCGTGTATCCCTCGTAAAGGTGTGAGTCGATCCTGACCCCGGGGCCGCCGGGCGGCAGGTAGCGCGTGACCTTACCGGTGTTCGGCCGGAAATCATTGGCAGGGTCCTCGGCGTTGATGCGCATCTCGATGGCGTGCCCGCGCGGCTGGATCGACCCAGTCAGCGGCAGCAGGTCGCCCCGGGCGATCCTGATCTGCTCGCGGATGATGTCGATGCCGGTCACCATCTCCGAAACCGGGTGCTCCACCTGGACGCGGGTGTTCATCTCCATGAAGTAGAAGTTGCGGTCGTCATCCACCAGGAACTCCACGGTGCCGGCGTTCTCATAACCGCAGGCCCGGCAGGCGGCGATGCCAGCCTCGGACATCTTCTGCCTGGTGGCCTGGTCCAGCAGGGGCGAGGGCGATTCCTCGATCAGCTTCTGATGGCGCCGCTGCACCGAACAGTCCCGCTCCCCCAGGGTCAGCACCGAGCCGGCCTTGTCCGCCAGCACCTGTATCTCCACATGGTGGGGCCGGGTGATGGCCTTCTCCAGGTAGATGGTACCGTCGCCGAAGGCGGTCTCGGCCTCGCTGCTGGCCATGCTGAAAGCCTTGTCGATCTCCGCGGGGGAGTGCACCAGCCGCATGCCGCGGCCGCCGCCGCCGGCTGATGCCTTGATCATCACCGGGTAACCGAACTCGCCGGCCAGCCTCGCCGCCTCGGCGGCGTCAGCGACAGCCCCCTCGGAACCAGGGATGACCGGGATGCGCGCCTCGCTCATCGTCTGCTTCGCCAGCGACTTGTCCCCCATGCGCCGCATGACTTCCGGCCCTGGCCCGATGAAGGCGATGTCGTTGTCGGCACAGGCTTCCACGAACTCGGGGTTCTCCGAGAGGAATCCGTAGCCCGGATGCACCGCGTCGCAGCCGGTTATCTCGGCGGCGCCGATGACTGAGGGGATGTTGAGATAGCTGGCGATGACCGGACCCGGCCCGATGCAAACCGCCTGGTCAGCCTCCTTGACGTGGAGCGATTCGGAGTCCGCCTCGGAATAGACCGCAACGCAGGGAATGTCCAGTTCGTGGCATGCCCTGATGACCCTGAGGGCCACTTCTCCACGGTTAGCGATGAGGATCTTGGACAACATCGTCATTGCCCCGGAAGCTCAGGCTTCAGCTTCAACATCATCCCCTGGGATGTCTGCCGCCACGCTCTCGACCAGCTCGATATGGAAGAGCTCCTGCCCGTACTCCACCGGCTGCGCGTTCTCCACCAGGATACGCCTGACGATCCCCTCCACCTCGCTGGATACCTCATTCATCAGCTTCATCGCCTCGAGGATGCACAACGTCTGACCCAGCTCCACCGCGTCGCCCTCCTGAACGAAGGGGTCACTGGTGGGTGAAGCAGCCCGGTAATAAGTGCCGACCATGGGTGACTTAACGACATGGTAGTTGTCCGGCAGCGCCTGGGCCTCTGACTTCGCAGCTGCGGCTTCCTGTGCCGGCGCCGGCGTGGCTTCGCCTGCCTCGCCGCCCTTGCGCACGGTGATCCTGGTGTCGCCTTCCTCGATCGTTATCTCCGAGATCAGGGACTCCTCGACCGCTGCGATAATCTCCTTGATCTTGCTGACTTCCATCACCGAACCACTCTCCAACTCATCTGAATCTGTCAGGAACACGTCTTCCTCGGCGCCGTGGTGGCGTTTCTCGAAAAAGGCCCTCGCCGTCGCCGGGAACAGCGCGTAGGTCAGCACATCCTCTTCGTTCCGTGCCAGGTCGCCGATCTCCTCGGCATACTGTTCCAGCGTCTCGTCCAGCTCGTCCGCCGGACGCCCCTCTATCGGCTTCTCGTCGCCCAGCACCCGCTCGATCACATCCGGCGAGATCGGGCCGGGAGCCTTGCCGTACTTGCCGCGCAGGTAAGATTTCATCTCGTCGGGCACGATGTGCCAACGCTTGCCCGAAAGGACGTTGAGCACAGCCTGGGTCCCTACGATCTGGCTCATGGGCGTCACCAGCGGCGGATATCCGACCTCGGCCCTGACCACCGGTATCTCGTCAAGCACCTCCGCCAGCCTGTCAGCGGCCTTTTGCTCGGCCAGCTGGCTCTCGAGGTTTGAGATCATCCCCCCGGGCACCTGGTGAGAGTATACCTGCATATGGGTGAGGGAAGTAACTCCCCGGGGGTGTCCTCCCTTCTCGCGGACGCCCTCGAAATACTTGGCGATCTCAAAAAGTTCATCCAGTTCGAGCTCGGTATCATATGGCGTTCCCGACAGGGCGCTGACCACCATCTCCGTGGCAGGCTGCGACGCGCCGAACGCCAGCGGCACCGTCGCCGTGTCGACGATGTCCACGCCCGCCTCGATCGCCTTGAGGTAGGTCATGGGCGCCAGACCGCCGATATAGTGGCAATGGAGCTCGACCGGCACATCGACCTCTTCCTTGAGCCGCCTGACCAGCTGCTCCCCGTGGAAAGGCGACAGCAGCGCCGCCATGTCCTTGATGCAGATGGAGTCCGCGCCCATCTCGACGAACTTGTGGGCCACCTCCATGTAATGGTCGATGGTATGCACCGGGCTGATGGTGTAGGAGACCGCTCCCTGGAAGTGCTTGCCAGAATCCCTGATGGCCTCGGCCGCCACCGCGATGTTGCGTGTGTCGTTGAGCGCGTCGAAGACCCGGAAGATATCGATGCCGCTGTCGGCTGCGTGTGCGACGAACTTGCGCACTATGTCGTCACCGTAATGCCGGTAGCCTACCAGGTTCTGCCCCCTGAGCAGCATCATCAACGGGGTGTTGGGACAGTGATGCTTGATGGTGCGCAGTCGTTCCCAGGGGTTCTCGTGGAGGAACCTGAGGGCGCTGTCAAAGGTGGCGCCGCCCCAGACCTCGAGGGCGTAATAGCCGATCCTGTCCATCTTGTGCAGCACCGGCAGCATGTCGCTGGTGCGCATGCGCGTCGCCCACAAGGACTGGTGCGCATCCCTTAAGGAAGTATCAGTGATGAGTATGCGCCTGGCTTTCGTCATGGGCAGCTATACCCTTTCCACATAGTCGCCGCTGCGCGTGTCGATCTTCAGCCTGTCGCCGACCTTGACGAACAGCGGCACCTGCACGACCGCGCCTGTCTCCACCGTGGCCGGCTTGTAGCCGCCGCCACTCGCCGTGTCGCCGCGCACCCCGGGTTCGGTCTCTGTCACCTCGAGCTCCACGAATGTCGGCGGCACCAGCTGGCTGGGCTCGCCGTCCACCACCAGCAGTTCGACCTCGAGGTTCTCCCGGACGAAACGCAGGGCGTCTCCCACCAGCGCCGGCGCCAGCGACAGCTGCTCGTAGCTGTCGTTGTCCATCAGCACGACCTCGTCCGGAGTCGAGTAGAGATAGAGCATCTTCCTGCTCTCCGTGCGTATGCGGCGGAATTTCTCACCGGCCCTGAAGGTCTTGTCTACGACGGCGCCGGTCTCGATGTTCTTCAGCTTCGTGCGCACGAAGGCGCCGCCCTTGCCGGGCTTGACGTGCAGGAACTCCACGATCGAGAAGTTCTTGCCGTCCACCTCGATGACCATACCGTTCTTAAAATCGTTAGTCGATACCAATGATCCTCCGAAGGGTCAATTCCTGGAACCAGAGCAGCGTGGAAACCGTATTTTATACTAAATGGACCTTCGAGAAAAGCTTGTACGGGCCGTCATCACTTCAGGCGGCGCAGATCCCTGGCAAAACGCGTGAGCGCCCTGGGCCCGCCCGGCCCCACCACCACGGTGTCCTCTATGCGGACGCCGCCGGTGCGCGGCAGATAGATCCCCGGCTCCACCGTCACCACCATGCCTGCCGAGAGCCGCTCCCGTGAGCGGGGCGCCAGGGTCGGCTTTTCGTGAGCCTCCAGGCCGACGCCATGCCCCAGCGCATGGCCGAAAGCCTCACCGTAACCTTCCCCCTCGATCAGCTTCCTGGCGGCGCTGTCCACCTCAGCACAGGGCGCGCCTGGCACCACGGCTTTCAACGCGGCCGCCTGCGCCGCCAGCGCGGTCTCATGCATCGCCAGCCGCCTCGCGCTCAGCCGGCCCGTGGCGAACGTGCGGGTCATGTCCGAACAGTAACCCCTTACGCGGGCGCCCATGTCGATCACCACCAGCTCGTTCGGACCGATGACCCGGTCCGAGGCAACGCCGTGCGGCAGCGCTGAACGCGGGCCGGAGGCAACTATGATCTCGAATGGCAAGGGTTCCGAGCCGTCCTGACGCATCCAGCCCTCCAGCAGCCAGGCCACCTCCTTCTCTGTCCTGCCAGTGACCTGTTTGCGGACCAGGCGCCCGAACGCCCTGTCGCAGATTGCTGCTGCCTGCTCGATCAGCCGAATTTCGCGCCCCGACTTGACCGCCCGCATCCGCTCTATGGTCCCGCTGACGTCCCTGAGCCTGATGCCCTTCAGGATACTCCTGAGTTCGCGGTAGGAGCGCTGGCTGACATCGGCGCCCTCGATCCCCAGCACGCCCAGCCTGATGCGCCTGGCCATGGCGTAGCGGGCGGCCCCCGTCAGCGCCGGCCCGCCTACGATCCTGACCTCATGATCACGCACCTCGCGGGCAGCCTGCTGCCGGTAGCGAAAATCGGTGAAGAAATAGCGCTTGCGCGGTGTGATGAGAACGCAGCCCGAAGAACCGGTGAACCCGGTCAGGTAACGCACGTTGAAGATGCCGGATACCAGCATCGAGTCGCAGTTGTCAAGCCTCGGTCCCGCCACTGCCACCTCTGGATCGATGGGTCACGGCCCGGGGGCCGTGTCCGCTCTCCCGCCTATTGATTCTGCCTCAGCTTCGAGACCAGCCAGATCAACGCTTCGCGGTACCCGTCGACGCCCTTGCCGGTGATCGTCAGGTCGCAGACGTCGCTGATGACAGAATGGTGGCGCCATTCCTCCTTGCGTTTCTCGATGGCGGACAGGTGCACCTCTACGACAGGGCCGGCGATCATTTCCAGGGCATCGTGGATGGCGTAGCTGTAATGGGTCCACGCGCCCGGGTTGATGATCATGCCAGCGGCACGGATCCTCAGTTCGTGTATCTTCTCCACCATGACGCCCTCGTGGTTCGTCTGGAAACAGATAGTCTGGAAGCCGAGCTTCTTGGCGTTGTCCACCACTACTTTTTCCAGCTGGTCCAGGGTGATGTCGCCGTAATGCTCGACGCTGCGCTTCCCCAGCATGTTGAGGTTGCAGCCGTGCAGCATCGCGATCAGGGGCGCTCCCTGCATCTCAGCCCACCAGCCTTTCCACCTCGGCCCGGACGAGCTCACCCTCGACGTCGCAGTTGATCTGCGGCTCTCCGAGGGCTTTCAGCAGGACCATGTTCGCCGACAGATCGTCGGCCTTCTTGTCGCTGGCCATGGACGCCAACACCGCTTCGGGGTCGATGCCCTGCATCCGCACCGGCAGACCGATGTCGCCCAGCAGCTCGCCCAGCCGCTCACCGTATTCCCCGGGCAAGCCCATCAGCCGCTGCGACAGGCCCACCGCGGCGATGAGCCCGAGCGCTACCGCCTGGCCGTGGGAATAAACCCCGTAGTCGCCGGCAGCCTCGATCCCGTGACCGACGGTATGCCCAAGGTTGAGCACAGCCCGGCGCCCGTAATCCCTCTCATCCTCTGACACCACGCGCAGCTTGTACTCGATACAGCGCCGCACGACCGGCTCGACGAACGACATGTTCAGGTCGAGGAACTCGCCGCTGCTGGACTCAAGCGCCGAGAAGAAGTCCTCGCCGGTGAGCAGGGCATACTTGACCACCTCGGCCAGGCCCTCCTGCAGCTGCCGCTCGGGCAATGACTTCAGCAGGCCGGGGTCGGCCACGACCATGTCAGGCTGATAGAAAGAACCGACGTAATTCTTGGCTTCGCTGATATTGACGCCCACCTTGCCGCCGATGCTGCTGTCGACCTGGGAAAGCAGCGTCGTCGGCACCTGCATGAGTCCTATGCCGCGCATATAGGTGCTCGCCACGAAACCTGCCAGGTCACCCACGACGCCTCCGCCCAGCGCCAGTACGGCATCCCGTCTTCTTACCTGTAATTCAAAGAGTCTGGAATAGAGACGGGAAGCCTGCTCCAGGCTCTTGGCGCCCTCGCCGGGCTCCAGCACCACCTCGGCGATGCTGAAACCCTCAGAAGCCAGTGATGCTGAGATCCCTTCCAGGTACAGCCCGGCGACGTTGGAGTCGGTGACGATGACCACCTTGCCGGAACGGCCGATGGACTTCCAGAGCTTGCCGACCGATTCCGATGCTCCCGAATCCAGAAAGATCGGGTATTCCTTGCTGCGCGTGCTGGCCAATAGCTGTATCATCCCTCAAGCCTTTCCAGAAACGTCCCTATCTCCGCCACGATATCTTTGACTTCCCTGCCCTCAGTATCGACGGTCAGTTTCGCCACCCGCCGGTAAAGCTCCCTCCGGGAATCATGCAGCTTCCCGAATTCCGCACGGTCCCTGGCCAGCGGCCTCCCGCCGCCACGGGACCTCTCGAAAGCCGTATCGGTGTCGACCTCGAGCAGCACTACCGCCGGCTCGTCCGCCAGCAGGCGCGAAACCCGCTCGCTGGTCACGGCGCCGCCGCCCAGGGATATGACCGCTCCCCCGCCCTGCGCTTCCCTGGCAAGCGCCTCGCTCACGACTTCTTCCTCGACAGCGCGGAAGTATGGCTCGCCGCGCCGGGCGAACGCCTGTGCGATGGAGATGCCCATCCTGTCCTCAGCCAGGCTGTCGGTATCGACGAAATCCATCCCCGTGGCGGCAGCCAGCGCTTTTCCCACAGCGGTCTTGCCGCTACCCATGAATCCGGCAAGTATCACCCGGCGGGCCAAGAGGACCTTACCCTCTCAACGTAGCGCTGATGAGCTGAAAGCATGTCGCCCAGGAAATCGCCGCCGAACTTCTCCATCATGGCCCGCGCCACCTCGATGGCGACCATGGCCTCACCGACCACGGCTGCCGCCGGCACGGCGCAGACATCGCTGCGTTCCTTGTGGGCGGGAGCAGGTTTGCCGCTGACAGCGTCCACGGACCGCAAGGGCCGCGTCATGGTCGGTATCGGCTTCATGCATGCGCGCGCCACCAGCGGCTCGCCGTTGGTCATGCCGCCCTCCAGCCCGCCGGCACGGTTCGTGCGGCGGTGATAACCCTTTTCCCCGCTGAAAAAGATCTCGTCATGGACTTTTGAACCTGATTTACCCGCCAGGCGGAAACCCTCGCCGATCTCGGCTCCCTTGATGGCCGGGATGCTCATGAGGGCGCCCCCGATACGGCCACCCAGGCGTCCCGGTCCGCTGGTATACGATCCTATGCCTGGCTCTAGACCGAGCACGACGACCTCGAAGACGCCTCCCACCGATTCGCCTTCCTTCCTGGCGCCGTCGATCTCCCTCTTCATGTCCCTGGCCGCCCTCTCATCGAGGCACCTGACCGGGGAACTGTCAACGCCACTGAAAGCTCCTGCAGTCCCAGTGTCCGCCTTGCGGGCCCTGACCCTGCCTATCTGGACCACATGGCTGTAAACCTCCACACCGAACTGTGACAGCAACTGCCTGGCGATGGCGCCCACGGCCACGCGCGCGGCGGTCTCCCGGGCGCTGGCCCGTTCCAGCACGCTGCGCATGTCGTCCAGTCCGAACTTGCCGGCGCCGGCCAAATCCGCGTGCCCCGGCCTCGGAACGCTCACCTTCTTCGATCGGGTAGCGCCATCAGCTGCAACCGACATGACCCCGCTCCAGTTCTTCCAGTCGCGGTTCTCGATGGTGAGCGCTATCGGGCTGCCGAGCGTCAGGCCGTGCCTCACGCCGGCCGTGATCCGGGCCTCATCCTTCTCTATCTTCATCCTGCCGCCGCGGCCGTGTCCGAGCTGCCGCCTCGCCAGGTCGGCATTGATCTCGGCAACGCCGAGCTCGAGCCCGGCGGGGACGCCGTCCACCACGGCCGTCAGACCCGGCCCATGCGATTCTCCAGCTGTCATGTACTTGAAGAACATACGCTTATCTTATCTCAAGACTGCAAAAAACCTTCCGGTGAGACTTTGGCGGCAGACTCCTTCCCGCCTTGCCATGAGGATAAACACGTCCACCGCCTGACTCCTGCGGGAGCGTGGTTATTTGGGGGGTATATACGTCGTGCCACCAGTGGTGGCGCCGCTGTCGGTCGTTCCCCCGGTGGTCGTGCCCGTTGTCGTGCCCCCGGTGGTGCCGCCATCGATGATAGTGCCGGTCCCGGTGCCCGTCGACGGGGTGATCGACGTGCCGGTGCCGCTGGTGCCGGTCCCGGTGCCAGTCCCGGAGACCACCTTCTGGATGAACGGGTCCTTGCGGTTGAACACTTTATCCCAGATGGAATTCACGCTTGAAAGGCTCGTGGCGCTGGACGACGAGGATGTGGATCTGGATGCGCCCGAGGACGAGGACGAACGTGACGTTGTCGACGTGGCCGATGTGCCGCTAGTCCGGCTGGATGTCTCGGAGCTCGGCCTTGTCTCAGCCTTGGTAGCCGCTGACTGCTGGTCCTCGTCGCCATTGCCGCCGCACGAGACAGCCAGCGAGACAGACATGATGACCAGCACCAGCGCCGCCACCGCCGCCAGGAGCGGTGAGCTCTGGGAGTCTTCTATCTTCTTGATGACAGAACGCATCTTGCCTCTATCCTCCTGCCGCTGCCTCGTCATTCGCTCCGGACTGGCTCTGCGGTTTATCCGTCGCGGCCGGCGCCATCGTCGTATAGGCGTTTATGCCCAGGGTAACGGTGACGTTGTCCCACTTGAGGAACTCGCCCTCTTCCAGGGTGATGTCGACCACGCTCAGGAACCGGCCGCTGACGTTCACCTCATTGCCTTCGAGCCTGGCATAGTTTTCGACACGATAAAGAAATTCATTTACATCGAAGAAGCGCCCCTCGAACTTCATCTCGATCGGGATGACCGTCGCGCCAGCGCCTGGCACAGGGACGTCCGGCTCGATCTTGACGAAATCGATCCCGGCATCGTTGGCGCTCTTCTGCAACTCGACGATCAACGACGGTATCTGCTCATCGCCCGGCACCAGCTTGTCCAGCTTGAGCAGCTCGCCGCGTGCCTCCTGGGCGGCAGCCCTCTCCTGTTCCAGGTTCTTGAGCCGCGCAGTGTTGCGGTCGTACGTCTCCTTCTCGACCCGCGCCTGTTCGTTGACTTCGTCGATCTCACCCCGCTTGGGGCTGATCAGGAAGAAATACCACAAGGCCACGACGGCCAGGAAGCCGATGGCCGCCAGTATGATTATGTCCCGTTTCCTGATCGTCATGATAAAACCGCCATCAACTGTTACCTGTGGAAGTGCCGGTTCCGGTGCGGGTCGTACCGGTGCCGCCGGTGCTGGTGGTGGATGTCCCCGTCCGCGAGCCGTCGGACGGCAGCTCCTCGCCGGCAGACGGCGCGATCGCCGGCTGCGAGATGGCGCCCTCGAGCTTGAGCGATGCGCCGATCTCGAACTGGATCACGTACTGGCCATCCTCGAGTATCTTTTCCGCCAGGATCAGCTCGACATTCTCCAGCGAAGGTATCAGCCCCAGCCTTACCATGAAGACCGCCACGGAGGGCATGGAATCCTCGTAAGTCCGGCCCTCGATGATGAAATCGTGGTCAGCTGCCTGGCCAGAAGCCTGTCCTCCCGCAAGATCCATCAGCCAGGGCACCTTGCCCTCGATCTTCTTGAACCAGATGTCATCGGGCACCACGAAAGCGATGTCGTCCAGGGTGCGCGACCATTTGTGCCGCTGGGACTCCAGCAGCGCCACCTGCAGCTGCTTGTCCTGCTTCTGCTGGCCAATGGCCTCGTAGCGGTCCAGTTCCTCCACGTCCTTCTTCTGGGCCGCGTTGTTGTCCTTGTAGCGCTGCAGCTCATCGTTGGCGGCTCCAAGTTTCTGGTCGAAGTAGACGTACCCGCCCACCATGCCGATGAGTACGACGGCGACGCCCGCCACCGGTACGATGACGAACTGGCGCCTGATCTCTCGCGCCCTCTCCTCCTTCGGTACCAGGTTTACTTTAGGCATCAGGGTCCCTCGTCTTCCATGGAGAGTCCGATAGCGATGGCCAGGCGCGGCCCGAGCGCCATGAGCTCCTCATCGGTGAAAACGCTCTTGTTGTCCACGATGCTCCGGGTCGGGTCACCCATCCTCACTTCGAAGGGGAACATCTGCGAGAGGTGTTTTTCCAGGTTGGGCATCAAGGCGCCGCCGCCGCTCAGCAACAGGACGCTGATCGGCACCGCTGATTCCTGTGACATGTAATAGTCGAACGATCGCCTGAGCTCGTCAGCCAGCGTCTCCGTGGTCACTTCGAGCACTCGCTGGACCTGGGTGATGCGCTCCTCTTCGCTCATGGCCGGCTCGTTCTCGCCGCCGGGCGCCATCATGCGCTCATCAGGAGGGCCAAACCCTCCGCCATGCCCGGCGCCGGGGGCGGCAGGCTCTTCCCCAGTCCCGCCCGCCTCGAAATGCTCCATATCCTCCCCGGATGGCCTGAAGGGCAGGTCTTCCGGCCCCATGTCCTCGATAAAGGGCACGCTGTCGTCCGCAGGCTCCTCCGGGGCAGGCGCTGCCAGATGCTCCGCGCCGGGTTCAGACAGGCCGGCCTTGATCTTGAGCACTTCGGCCTCCTCGAACTTTATGCCCTGGTGCTCTGCTACAGCCTTGGTGAAATCGTCGCCGCCGAAAGATATGATACGCGTGAACTGCGGGTCACCGCCGACATCCACCACGATGTTGGTGATGTCCGAGGCGATGTTTGCGATCGCGATCGCCTCGCTGCTCCTTTGCTCGTCGAGGAAACTGCCGCTGCGCATCGACCGCATCATGGCGAACGCCTGCAGGTCGATACCATCGATCATCAGCTTCGCCTTCTTCACCGCGTTGACGAAATCCATCACCATGTCCTTCTGGGCCGCTACCACCAGCACCTTCTGCATCTCGATGCCGTCCTCGTCTACGGCGGTCCCCATCACGTGATGGGCGAAAACAGCCTCTTCAGCCGGTATCGGGATGTAGTCCTGGGCCTGGAACTCGATGGCGGAGAGAAGCTCCTTATCGTCCAGCATGGGGAAGTCGAGGGCCCTGACCACTACCTTCTGGTTCGCGAGCCCCAGCGCCACCTTGCGCCCCTTGATCTTGTGCTTCTTCCAGAAATCCCTGAGGGCGAAGGCAAGGGCTTCCACGTCACGCACCTCCCCTTCACTGATGAGTCCTTCGGGAAGATTGTCGAGCGCTGCCTGCAGCAGCACGGAACCGCCGGTCTGATGCTTGAGCCGGGCCGCAGTGATCGATGTCCGGCCGATATCGAGCCCCACCGGGCTGATCTTCGTGCCCCCGATGGAGCCGCCCCGCTTGGCTTTCTTCACCTTCTTTGCCGGCGGTTTACCTCCAGCTTCGCCAGCGGTGGCGCGCTTCTTGCCGAAAAGCGGCTTCTTCTCTTTCTTCTTGCCCTTCTTCGCTTTCGCCTTGGCGGCCCTGGGAGCCTTCGGCGGCTTTTCCTTTTTGGCTTTCTTGCGGGGAGGCTTTTCTTTCTTTTGTTTCTTTGGCTGCTTTTCCGCTTTGGCGGGCACGGGCTCGCCGGCAGCTTCCTTCTTCTTCCCGAACAGGGACTTCTTCTTCCCCTCGGATTCAGGCATATCGCGGGAAGACCTGGGTGGCCGCGGACCTTTCGTCGCGAACTCCGGACCGCCCTTCCCGGCTCCTTCGCTCACGGGACGCTCACCCGCCCCCCCATCCTCAGCGGGTTTATCGCCGCCATTCTTTTTAAAAAGGTTCGCCATCAGTTCTTTGCAGCCCAAAAAGCCCTCATGGGCTCCTGACCATGTTCGACGACTTTGCCGTCTTTTCCTTTATCCATGCGCTTCAAACATGTGTTTCCCGCCTCATGCCCGGATTATTCGCCCATCATCGGTAACTGGTCCGCTTTTCTTGACCATACCCTCCAGCGTGGACGTCCCACCGCCGACATCAGGCGCAACCCCCCTCCGACGGGTAAAACACGGACATTTCCGGCCTGCTCATCGTGAGGGATCATGCCCGCCCAGCAGCTCACCCAGCTTTGCTTCAGGGTCATCATCACGCATCAGGGCCTCTCCTATCAGGAATGCATCAACCCCAATGCCTGCAAGTCTCCTGATGTCGTCCCTGGTCGAGATGCCGCTCTCGCTGACGAGGAGCACCCCGTCGGGAACAGAGTCTATCAAATCGGCTGTCGTATCCAAATCGACCCTGAAAGTCCTGAGGTCACGGTTGTTGACTCCCACGAGGCGGGCTCCCTGGCCGAGCGCCCGCTCGAGCTCTTCCCGGTCATGTACCTCCACGAGGCAGTCGAGCCTGGCCTCGCCGGCTTCGGCCATCAACCCCGCCAGCTCATCGTCCGTGAGCGCGGCAACGATCAGCAGGATCGCGTCGGCGCCGGCTGCTGCCGCCTCCCACACCTGGTAGGGATCGATGATGAAATCCTTCCTCAGGACCGGCAGGCTGCAGGCCGCGCGCGCGGCGCGCAGATCATCCAGGCTGCCGAGAAAGAAGGATTCTTCGGTCAGGACCGACACCGCCCTCGCCCCAGCTCGTTCATAAGCTGCGGCGACGCCGGCAACGTCGAGGTCGGGACGGATCATACCTTTGGAGGGTGAAGCTCTCTTGATTTCAGCGATTATGGAAACTCCGGGCTCTGCTACCGCGTCGGCGAGCGACTTATAATCTAAGATCGGAAGGTTCGCGCGTATCTCTGAGAGGGGATGTTTCTTTCTCCTGGATTCCAGGCTTTCCCGTGTGGCGACAAGGATCTTTTCCAGGAACTCTGACAATTAGCGGTTCAGTTCCCTCGCTTGGTGAATTCGATGAATTGCGACAGTCTGTCCGATGCGGCGCCGCTGTCAATACTTCCCGCGGCCAGCTCCACCCCGGCCGCCATCGATTCCGCCACGCCGGCCACATAAAGAGCCGCCCCAGCGTTGAGGAGTACTATATCACGCCGGCCACCTGTTTCGCCCCTGAGCACCGAGCGGATGATGCCGGCGTTCTCACGGGCGTCGCCGCCTTTGAGCGCGGCCGGGTCTTCCAGGCGGCTGATGCCGTAGTCCTCGGGCACCACCTCATAGACATTGACGCCGTCGATGCCGTCCCGGATCTCGGCGATGGCGCTCGGTCCGCAGACGGTGATCTCGTCGAGCCCGTCTGAACCGTGCGCCACGATCCCGTGCCGGCAGCCCAGCAGTTTGAGCGATATCGCCATCACTTCCAGCAGGCCGGGGTCGGAGACGCCGACAAGCTGGTAGAGGGCACCGGCGGGGTTGGTCAGGGGTCCCAGGAAGTTGAAAGTCGTCCGGATACCCAGCTCCATCCTGACCGGGATGACGTGCTTCATCGCCTGATGATGCACCGGGGCGAACATGAAGCCGATGCCTGCCTCCCTGATGCATTCGCCTACCCTTTCAGGAGGCAGTTCGATGACCGCGCCCAACGCCTCCAGCACGTCGGCGCTGCCGCAGAGGCTGGTGGCGCTGCGGTTGCCGTGCTTGGCTACGCGCGCTCCGGCGCCGGCAACTACGAAGGCAGCGGCGGTGGAGACGTTGAAGGTCCCCGACTTGTCGCCGCCGGTCCCGCAGGTATCCACGAGCCCGTGGTCCTCCAGGGGCACCCTGGCCGAGAACTCACGCATGGTCCTGGCCAGGCCGGTTATCTCTCCCACCGTCTCTCCCTTGGCCCTGAGTGAAGTCAAGAACGCCGCCGTCTGGACCTCGCTGGCGTTGCCGGACATCACCTCGCGCAGCACCGCGGCGGCATCGGGCTCCTCCAGGTCGCCGCCGCTGACCAGCGTCTCTATGGCCGTCGTCAGAATCTCGTTCGGCACGCCCTCATCGACCTCCATTCCGCCTGTAGCTTGTTTTCATATCTTCATGCCCAGGAAGTTGTCCAGTATCTTCTTGCCGGGACTGGTGAGGATGCTCTCGGGGTGGAACTGCACACCCTCCAGGGCCGCCAGCTCGCGGTGGCGGAACCCCATGACCACATCGTCATCGGTCCAGGCGCTCAACTCCAGCACGGCGGGCACCGGGTCGAGGACGACCAGCGAGTGGTAGCGCGTGGCGGTGAAAGGGTCCTCCACGCCCGCGAATATCGTCCTGCCGTCATGGTGTATCAGGGAGGTCTTGCCGTGAACCGGCTCCTGGCCCCGGTCGATGGTGCCGCCGAACACCTGGCCGATAGCCTGGTGGCCGAGGCAGACCCCGAGGATGGGAATCCTGCCGCCCAGTTCCCGCACCACGTCCATCGAGACACCGGCCTCATTGGGCGTGCAGGGTCCGGGCGAGATCACGATATGGGTGGGCTGCCTGTCACCGATCTCCGCCGGCGTGATCCTGTCGTTGCGGAACACCTCGATGGCAGCGCCCAGCTCCCCCAGGAACTGCACCAGGTTATAGGTGAAGGAATCATAATTGTCCACGATCAGGACCCGCGCCGCCTTCATTCCCAGTCCTCCTGTCCCTGAGCCAGCTCTATGGCGCTAAACAGCGCCCTTGCCTTGTTGCGCGTCTCCTCGTATTCCCGGGCGGGGACCGAATCCGCCACGACCCCTCCACCGGCCTGCACGTAAGCGGTGCCGCCCTTGACCACGATGGTCCTGATGCAGATGCAGGTATCGAGCTCGCCGCTGAAGCTCAGGTAACCTATGGCCCCGGCGTAAGGGCCCCGCTTCTCCGGTTCGAGTTCGTTGATGATCTCCATGGAGCGGATCTTGGGCGCACCCGAGACCGTCCCCGCGGGAAAAGCCGCCTTGAGCGCGTCCGTCGCCCTCCGGCCCCCGGCCAGCCGGCCGGTGACCACGGAGACGATGTGCATCACATGAGAATAATATTCGATCCGCATCAGGTCGACTACCTCAACGGTGCCCGGCTCGCAGACACGCCCCAGGTCGTTGCGACCCAGGTCAACCAGCATGATGTGCTCAGCGAGCTCCTTCTCGTCGGAGAGCAGGTCCTCGGCCAGGCGCCTGTCCTCGTCAGGCGTCTCCCCCCGGGGTCTCGTCCCGGCTATCGGCCTGGTCTCGACGAGACCGCGGTTGACCTTTATCAGCGGCTCCGGCGATGAGCCCACGAGGGTGAAGTCGTCGAAGGCGATATAGTACATATAGGGCGACGGGTTCACCGTCCTCAGTCCGCGGTAGATGCCGAAAGGCGAGACGTCGACGTCGACGCTGAACCGCTGCGACGGAACCGTCTGGAAGGAATCCCCCGCGAAGATGTATTCCTTGACGCGGTCTACTGCCGCCTCGAAGTCCGCGCGGCTGAAGTTGGAGACGGGCTCGGCTACTGGCGGACGGCGGCAAGGCTCCGTCCGCGGCAAGGGCGCGTCCAGCAGGCGTTTCAGCTCCCGCACCCGTCCACAGGCGCGCTCATAAGCTTCGCCGATGTCCTCTCCCTCCTCAACCAGCACGTTCGCCAGCAACAGGATGGTGTGCTTCAGGTGGTCGAAGATCACGATGGAGTCAGAGATCATGAACGCCATGTCGGGCACTCCGAGCGGGTCGGGCCCGGCCGGCGGCAGTTCCTCGACCCAGCGCACCAGATCGTAGCCGAAAAGACCGACAGCGCCGCCGATGAAGGGGGGCAGCCCCTCGATGTCGGGAGTCCGGTAGCGGGCCAGGTGGTCCTCGATGGCGCCGAACGGGTCGTCGCTGGGCGCTATCGTCTCGTCGTCGGCCCCGCTCACGATCAGCTCGCCGTCACGGAAGATGATCGTGCTCCTGGGCTCGTGCCCCAGGAACGAATAGCGCCCGATCCTCTCACCCTGCTCGGCGCTCTCCAGGAGGAACGAGTTCTTCCTGGCGCCCAGCTTGAGGAACGCCGAAACCGGCGTCTCCAGGTCGGAGATATAACTGTGGAATACCGGGATCAGGTTGTAGCTTTCGGACAGGGAGCGGACCTCGTCCAGTTTCGGACGGATCTCCAGGCGCCCGCCGTCCGGGCAGGCCCCTTTCATTTCCATCGTCTCAGCAACTCCTCGTAGACTTCGGTGAGCTCGACCCCGGCGTCAGCCAGCAACACACTGACGTGATAGAACAGGTCCGCCGCCTCATAGACAACCTCATCGCGGTCTCCTCCCTTGGCCGCCACGATCAGCTCTGAGGCTTCTTCTCCTACCTTTTTCAGTATCTGGTCCCGGCCCTTCTCGAAGAGGCTGGCGGTGTAGGACCCGGCAGGCATCAGCCGCCGGCGCTCGTCCACGAGGCCGTGGAGCCGTGTTAGCGCCTCAAACACGGCAGGCTTCAGCGGGTTGCCGTCCATCGCCCGATGGAAGCAGGTATGCTCATTGGTGTGGCAGGCGGGGCCCCGCTGGTCCACCAGCAGCAGCAGGCAATCGATGTCGCAGTCGTATCGGATATCCTTCACGAACTGGAAATGGCCGCTGGTCTCGCCCTTGTTCCAAAGCTTCTGCCGCGAACGGCTCCAGAACCAGGTCCGACCGGTCTGGAGGGTCCTGTCCACCGCCTCGCTGTTCATGAAGGCCTGCATCAGCACCTCGCCGGTGTACCAGTCCTGCACGATCGCCGGCAGCAGGCCGTTCTGGTCGTAGACGAGGTTTTCAGAACTGATGGGTTCAGACATACGCGGCTATTCCTTCTGCTCGGCGAACTCCTCCATGATGGCGACGGCGCTGCTGGTTCCCAGGCGGGCGGCGCCGGCGTTGATCATGGTCTCGGCGTCCTCGGCCGTGCGGATACCCCCGGCCGCCTTGACCCCGAGGTTCTCCGAGAGCTCGTCGCGCAGCAGCTCCACGTCGGCCACGGTAGCGCCCTCCGGCCCGTAGCCGGTGGAGGTCTTGACGAAATCGGCGCCGCCGTCCTCGATCATCTTGCAGGCCAGCTTCTTCAGTTTCTTGTCGAAGTAGGAGGTCTCCATGATCACCTTGACCAGGACCAGCCCCTTGCCGACGTTGACGCTCTTCATCCTCACTGCGCGCACCACCGAGGCGATCTCGTCGCGCACCTGGCGGAAGTTGCCGGACAGCATGGCGCCGATGTTCATGACGAACTCTATCTCGTCGGCGCCGATGCCGACAGCGTTCTCGGCAGCACGCACCTTGGTGCGGGTGGTGTCCCCGCCGAAGGGGAAGGAGATGACGGTGCAGACCTTGACGTCGTGGCTCTTGAGGAGCGCGGCTGCCAGCGGCACATAATAGGGAAAGATACAGACGGTCGCGAAATGATATTTGATCGCCTGTTCGCAAAGCTCCTCGACATCGGCCCTGGTGGCGTCGGGCGTCAACAGCGTGTGGTCTATCGTTTTGGCCAGTTCTTCCAAACGTAAAGCCATTTGCGGCCCTCCGGTATCATCCATCCTGCTATTGCCAATGCAGGACTATCTTATCACAGGGCGCAAGCCCCCCTGCGGCGGCGCCTTCAGATACCCAGCTCGTCCAGCATCCGGTCGTCCTGGCGCCACTTCTTCCTAACTTGGACCCGCAGGTCGAGGAAGACCCTTGACCCGAGGAGCGCCTCGATCTCCCGCCGCGCCCGCGTGCCGATCTCCCTGATGATCTTGCCGCGGTGGCCGATGACTATGCCTTTCTGGGATTTCGTCTCCGTCACTAATACCGCCTCTACGTCGATGACGCCGCCGCCCTCGCGCGGCTCCATCTCCAGCACCCGCACCGCCAGGGCATGGGGCACCTCCTCCCGCATGAGCCGGATCGCCTGCTCCCTGATGAGCTCCCCCACCAGCACCCTCTCGGGCTGGTCGGAGACTACGTCCGGGGGGAAGTAGGCGGGGCCTTCCGGCAGCCGTGAGGCGATGGCCTGCCGCAGCTCACCGACGCCGTCGCCGGTGGCAGCGCTGACCGGGAAGAACTCTTCGGCGGGCCCCAGCCCGGCCGCTTCCTCCAGCTGCGCCAGCAGCTGCGCGTCCGTGGCGATATCCGTCTTGTTCACCACGACGAACACCGGGTTGCCGGCGGCGAAAGCAGCCGCTGCCACGAAGCGGTCTCCGGGGCCCACCGGCTCCACCGCATTCAGCACCACCAGTGTCATGTCCACCTCGCCAAGGGTCTCGTTGACCGCGGCCTGCATCTTTTCCGTCATCCGGTCGAGCGGCCGCTGGAAACCAGGCAGGTCCAGCAGCACGGCCTGGCAGCCCGGCAGGTTCATTACCCCGGCGATCCGGTTCCTTGTCGTCTGGGGCCGGTCGGACACGATGGCGACCTTCTCGCCGACCAGAGTGTTCACCAGGGTGGACTTGCCGACGTTGGGGCGGCCGAGCACCGCCACGAAACCGGACCTGGACTCCCCGGGATCGATCATGGCCGCCCCCCGAGCCTGGCGCTCACCAGTAACCGGTCGCGCCCCGGACCGTAGTATCCCCTGAGCAGCCTGCTTCCCGAGAATCCCGCTGCCTGGTACAGGCGCGCCGCTGCCACATTGGCAGGGTCCCGGGTTGCCGTGATGCGCTCGTGACCTTCCCTGGCCAGCTCAGCCATCACCAGGGCGAGCAGCCTGCCGCCCAGGCCCTGCCCCTGAAAAGCGGGGCGGATATAAAAACCCTCGAGGTACAGCTCCTTCTCCCCCCGGCAGCGAATCACCTCGGCCGCGCCGACGATCTCATCCCCGACGATACCGACGTAGAGCCAGCCGCAGGCGGCTACCACGGGCAGGAGCCATTCATCGAGGGCGGAGTCGCCCAGGGCCGAGCGGCCGTATTCCACAAGGGAGGACAGGGTGTCGCCGTCCAGGTGAGAGAGCCGGCGCAACACCAGCGTATCGGCGCCGGTCAAGGCGTCCCTCCGCCATGGAATGCGTCAGGCAGCAGCTCTTCGAGGGACCTGGCGTGCATGCGCCCGCCGTCGCGGTAGTAGACGGCCAGCCGCGGGGAGAACTCGGCGAGCGCCTGGCGGCAGGCGCCGCAAGGAGCGGCGTCATGGCCGCCGGCGGCGGCGATGGCCAGCGCCGTGAACTCACGCTCGCCAGCCGAAACCGCGCAACCGAGCGCAACCCTCTCGGCACACATGGTCAGGCCATAGGAGGCGTTCTCCACGTTCACGCCCACATGGATGGCGCCCGATGCCCCCCTGATGGCGGCACCTACCCTGAAACCGGAATATGGCGCCCAGGCTTTCCCGGCGGCGGCCTCGGCCCTCCGCACGAGCTCCTCTGCTTCTTTTCCGAGGTCCATCATGCCCCCTTATTAACAGGCAGGGCGCAGGGCGGCTTGCGCGCCGTCGCCACGGTCGTTTTCGCTCACGGCTTCATCCCCATAACTGGAAGAGGAAGGTCGTCACCAGCGTTCCCAGGACCGCCCCCGCGACTACTTCCCACGTAGAGTGGATGCCCGACTCCACCCGACTCTGGGCCACCAGCAAGGCCATGATCAGACCCACCACAGACACGAGCACCCCGTACTCGGAACCAGCCGAGATGAAGGTGATGGCCGTCCAGCCAGCGAAGGCGACTGCGCTGTGGCCCGAGGGCATCCCGCCCTGGAAGGGGGTGCCGCGGTGAAGCACCGCCTTGAGCACTATCACCAGCAGGATGACCAGCACCAGCGCGATCACCGAGAGGTGTATCGGCGACTGCCGCACCAGGCGCACCATGTTGCGGGAAGGCTCCTGCAGCCTGTCGAAGAAAATCAGGTAGGCGACGGCGACGGCGTTGACCGCCGCTATCAGCACCGCCCCCGCGGCGACGTCCTTGGCGATCTTGGCCATGGGGTCGAAGGCTGTGCCGAAGGTATCGATGGCCGCCTCCACAGCCGTGTTGATCATCTCCATGACCAGCACGAACGAGATGGTGAGCAGGAGGGCGATCAGCTCCGTGCGGTTGAGGTCGAAGAAGAGGCTGCCGCTGAACACGATGATGGCGATGGCGAAGTGGATCTTCATGTTCCGCTGGGTCCTGAGGACATAGACGATCCCCTCGAAGGCCCAGGTGAAACTCTTCAATGTGCTGCGGCGGTACATCCTATCCCTGTCCTTTCACTCCTGCGTCCATTCCCCGGTGTCGCGGCAGACGGCGCGGACCAGCTCCTCCTCGCGTCCGTTCATCTCGCCGCCGTCGCTCTCATGGTCGAAACCGGCGACGTGCAGGATGCCGTGGACCAGCAGCCGGCACATCTCTGCGCCGAACGTCGTTCCGTAAAGGCCGCTGTTCTCCCGGGCCACCTGGGGACAGATCACCACGTCGCCCAGGAGCAGCGGCATCCCCGGCTCCGCTTCCTCATCCAGCGGGAACGATATCACGTCGGTAGGACCCTCGCGGTCCAGGTGTTGCCGGTTGAGAGCTGACATCTCCTCGACGTCGACCAGGGTCACCCCCAGCTCGCCCCGCTCGAAACCCAGGTCAGCCAGTATGCGCTCCGCGGCCGCCTTCAGCACCCCGGGTTCCAGCTCGACCCCCGAGCGGTTCAGCAGCTGTATCTCCAGGCTCCCCGCCATCCGCGCCGCCACCCTTCATTCGCGGCCGCCGGCCGCGCGCTGCTCCTGCTGGGGATAGGGTATGCGCGAAGCGCCGAAACCCTTGAGGCAGGCCTCGAAGGCGCGCTTGACCTTCTCCAGGTCAGCGAAGGTCATGTTGGTCTCGCTGAGCTGGCCGTCACGCAGCCGCTGGTCTAAGATGTCGCTGATGACCTTCTTGATACTCCTCATGGTCGGGTCCCCCAGGGACCTGACCGCCGCCTCCACCGAGTCCGCCAGCATGATGATGGCGGATTCCCTCGACGTGGGTTTCTGGCCGGCGTAGCGGTAGGTCTCCTGGTCGACCTTGCCCTCGCGGGTCGACTGCAGCGCCTTGTTGTAGAAATACGAGAGCACGGTGGTGCCGTGGTGCTCCCTGATGATGTCCAATATCTCCGGCGGCAGCCCCTCCTCGCGCGCCAGCGCCACCCCGTCCTTGACGTGGGCGGTTATCGCCAGGCGCGAAAGCCCGGGGGTCAGCCGGTCATGGGGATTGCGCACGTGGAACTGGTTCTCTATGAAATAGTCGGGCCGGTTGAGCTTGCCGATGTCGTGGTAATAGGCTCCCACGCGGGCCAGCAGCGGGTTTGCCCCGATGGCCTCGGCCGCCGTCTCGGCGATATTACCCATGAGGATGCTGTGGTTGTACGTGCCGGGGGCGTTCATCATGAGCTGTTTGAGCAGCGGTCTGGTGGGGTCCGCCAGTTCCAGCAGCTTCAGAGGCGTAGGCAGGTTGAAGACCATCTCGTAGACGCTGAGGATGCCGATGGCGACGATGATCGAGGAGAGGGTGTTGCCCAGGCCCCAGATGATGCTCAGGCCAGCCTGGGACCAGGAGCTCTCCGTGATCTGTCCGGCCGCCAGCGACACGATGACGGAAAAGAGCCCGGCGTACAGACCGGCGCGCATCAGGTCGCGCCGCAGGATGACGCTGGTGGAAAGGTAGACGGCTGCCATCCCGCCCAGCAGGCTGACGATGATGTAATGGGGCGCCGACCCGCCCACTGCCGCCAGGTTGATGCTGACGATGATGACGATCAGCGACGCCATCCTGGTCCCCAGGGTGATCGTGGCCACCACGCCCAGCGCCACCATGGGTACCGCGAGCGGCGACAGCGGCGAGATTATCGAGAGCCGGTCGGCCAGGGTGAAAAGGACCAGCAGCGAGGCGCAGATGAACTGCAGCGATTTCAGGGAACGAACCTTGCGCTCGTAGCGGTATACATAAAAGAAGATGAAAAGGATCTCGGCCAGCGCCAGCAGCGCCAGTCCTGCGATCGCGCCGACCTGCCTGTCCTGGTCGGTCAGGCCCAGCGCGGACAGTGTCGCCAGGTCGTCCTGGGAGACCACCTCGCCGGGCGAGAGGATCGTCTCACCCGCCCTGACCGTGACGATGACCGCCTGCACCTCGGAAGCCGCCTGATCCCGTGCCTGGCTGGTCTTCTCCTCGTCGACCACGTTATTGGGCACGAGCATCGAGGCTGCCACCTCGCTGGCGGCCAGGTATTCCTGCTCGCTGAGCGCCATCGTCTGCATCACGGCCCGCAGCCTGTCCCTGTCCCTGGGCAGTGACTCCGCCGTGACGTTGCCGCCGAGGATCGACTGGATCGCCTCCTGGCTGACGGCGCTTATCTGCCCGAGGCGGGCGGGGTCGATGGCCGCCAGCTGCCTGAGCGCCTCTTCCTCGACGCCGTCGGCGTCAGGCAGGGCCTCTATCCGGGCAGCGGCAACCACCGGATCGTAGGGCTGACCGGCGGCGGCTGCCTTCTGCCGCTCCTCACTGATGATCTTCGACGCGTCAGTGAAGAATGCGCTGAGGGAGTTGCGGGTGTCGGAGAGCACCTTGGCGTCGAAGACCGTCACATCCGGCACCTGCGCGGCCGCCTGCTGCTTGCGACGCTCGGTCTCAGCGGAGTTCTCGAAGGTCAGGGTCCGTGACGCCTTGATGCTGTCTTCGGCCACGTCGCCCACCTCGAGGTCGTACTTCGCCGGCAGGAAGACGCTGGCCAGCACAGCCCATACCGTGACAGCAGTGACGAGCGACAGCGATACGGAGTAGCTCCGCATCGGCATGTTCTCCAGGCGCCGCCGGTAGCTCCTGGTGGCGTGACGGAATTGCTGGGACAGGTTCATGGATGGACGGCAGCCTCCAACTACCTGGTTCCGGAATATTTCTTGTAGGCTGAAACTATCTTCTGCACCAGCTTGTGCCGGACCACGTCCTTGCTCTCGAAATTGATGAAGGCGATGTCGCCTACCTCGCCGAGGATGTCCACCACAGTCGCCAGGCCCGAGTAGCGCACGTCGGGGAGGTCGACCTGGGTGATGTCGCCGGTGACCACCATGCGCGAGCCGAAACCGAGGCGCGTGAGGAACATCTTCATCTGCTCCGGGCTCGTGTTCTGCGCCTCATCCAGGATGATGAACGAATCATTGAGCGTGCGCCCCCGCATGAAGGCCAGCGGCGCCACCTCGATGGCCCCCTTTTCCATGAGCGCCGTCAGGCGGTCGGGCTCGATCATGTCATAGAGAGCGTCGAAAAGCGGCCGCAGATAAGGGTCCACCTTCTCCAGCATGGTCCCCGGCAGGAACCCGATCTTCTCTCCTGCCTCCACCGCCGGGCGCGTGAGGATGATCCGGTTGACCCTCTTGTCCAGGAGCTCGCTCACCCCCAGGGCGAGCGCCAGATAAGTCTTGCCAGTACCGGCGGGCCCGATGGCGAAAGTGATGCTGTGGCCCCTGATGGCGTCGACGTATTTCTTCTGGTTGATGGTCTTGGGCACGATCTTGCGGCCGCGGTGCTCCCAGACTACGTCGCTGTAGATCTCCGCGGGCCTGCCGTCGCTGTCGGACACCATCGACCCCACTGACTCCACGGTCTCGCCGTCCACGACGTGGCCTGCCTCGATGAGCTGCACCAGCTCCTCGATGACGGTCCTGGCCTTCTCGACCTCGGCCCTGTCCCCTTCAAGGGATATGACGTTGCCGCGCACGCCCACCTCGCACCCCAGCTTCGCCTCCAGCGCTCTCAGGGTGGCATCGTGCTCCCCGGCCAGCTCGACCATGACCTCGTTGTCCAGTTCGATGCTTTTCTTCATCAGTCGCCGCCGCTTATCCGCCCGTCAGCCTCTTCCTGACCAGGTCACTGACTTCCTTGCCGTCGGCGCGCCCTGCCACCAGCGCCATCACCGCCGACATGGCCTTGCCCATATCCTGGATGCCCTCTGCCCCGGAAGCGGCTACCCCCTCTTCCACCAGCGCTGCCAGCTCCCGCTCGTCCAACCCGCCGGGCAGGTAGCCGTCGATGAGCTCCATCTCCGCTTCTTCCCTGAGGGCGCTCTCTTCGCGGCCGCCCTGACGGAAACCGTCAGCAGCCTGGCGGCGTCGCTTCTTCTCTGCCGCCAGCACCTTGACCTCCTGCTCCTCGGCAAGCTCACCGCCGGCCTCCTTGCGCGCCAGCTGCAGCTGGCTCAGGATCATCCTGAGCGTCTGCAGACGCTCCCGGTCGCCCTGCTTCATGGCGGCTACGACATCCTGCTGGATCCTCTCGCTGATGCTCACAACTGCTCCCTGATGTTGAACCCCGCGGAGCGCCCGGCGAGCAGGTGCCAGTGCAGATGGAATATCACCTGTCCCCCGCCGCTGCCGACGTTGTTTATTACCCGGTATCCCGGATCGGTTATCCCAAGCTCTTCGGCTACCTCCACGATGAACTGAAGCATCGAGCGGCAGAATTCGGCGTCCTGGGCGCCGATGTCATTGAGCCACTCGATGTGGCGTTTCGGCATCACCAGCACATGCACCGGAGCCTTGGGGTACTTGTCCTGGATGGCGATGAACCCATCATTCTCCAGGATCGTCTCGGATTCTTTCTCCCCGGCGATTATCTCGCAGAACAGGCACCCCTGCTTCCGCTCACTGGCTTCCAACCGTGACCACCTTTCCCATGACGCCGTCCTCGCCGATACCTTCCGCGCGCACGAGCTCCACCGCTCCCGGCCTGCCCCCCGGGACCGTGAAACGCGTGTAGTCAGAACTGTAGCCGCGGGCGTATCCCCGGCTGTCGGCTGATTCCAACAAGACTTCGCTCACCCCGCCCAGTTTCCTGCGCCAGTGCGCGCGCTCGAGCCGTTTCGACAGCTGCCTGGCTTCGAGTCCCCGCCGCTTCACGACTCCCGCCTCGTTCCGTCCCGCCAAACCCTCGGCGCTGGTGCCCGGCCGTGGTGAGAAGGGGAACACGTGCACCCGGGTGAAACCGGACTCCTCGATGAAGGCCAGGGTCCGCCGGAACGCTTCCTCGTCCTCGCCCGGAAAACCGGCGATGACGTCGGTGGTGAGATTGACCTCCCCGATGGCCTCCCGCGCCCTGGCCAAAAGGCGGCTGAACCGGTCCCGGTCATAACGCCGCCCCATGGCGACCAGCACCCGGTCGTCGCCGCTCTGCAACGGCACATGCAGATGCCGCGCGATGCGTGGCTCGCCCGCCATCACGGCGAGCAGCCGCGGTGTCAGGTCGGGCGCCTCGATGGAGCTCAGCCTCAGGCGCGCCAGGCCCTCGACGGCGGCGAGTTCCTGCATCAGGTCCGGGAGCCGCACGGCGCCGTCCCGGTACGAGCCGACGTTGATGCCGCTGACCACCAGTTCCCTGAAGCCGTTCCTGACCTTGTCACCGGCCAGGGAGATCACATCGGCCGCCGGGATGCTGCGGGGGGCGCCCCGCACCAGCGGCACGACGCAGTAGGAGCAACGGTTGGAACAACCATCCTGGACCTTGAGGAAGAACCTGGTCCTGGCTCCAGCCTGGGAAACCGGCTCCCCTTCACCGCCTCCCGACGGAAGGTCCAGCGCCGCGGCGATGGCTTCCGCCACCTCCTGCGGCTCCCCGGTCACCACCTCCACGTTGGCGCCCAGCCCGGCGAACGCCTCCGGCTTCAGGCGCGCTGCGCATCCAGTGACGAACACCTTCCCGCCGGCGGCTTCGCGCGCAGCCCGCCTGACTTCCTTGCGGGACTGCTTCTCGCCCTCCGCGGTCACGCAGCAGGTGGCCACGATCCTGGCCGAGACGCGGCAACCCGCCGGCAGCATGCCGGCCACCGCCTGCGTGTCGGCGTAATTGACCTTGCAACCCAGTGTTGTCGTGGTAATACTCTCCATGACCATCTAGCGTCTGCGGCTTCAGCCCAGCCTGCCCATATGATGCAACACGATGGTAGCCGCCACAAGCGCGGCGGTCTCGGTCCTGAGCACAAGACCGCCAAGGCTGCCGAATGCCGCGCCGCAGGACTCCAGCCCGGACAACTCGGCCTGGCTGAACCCGGCCTCTGGACCGATGACAAGGGACAGGGGCGGCTCCAGGCCGTCCAGGACCCCTCCCAGCGGCGGCGGGTCGTTCTCCGTGGCCAGCACGATGAGCCCCCGGGCCCCGGCCGCCCAGCCAGAGAGTCCGGACGGCTCCTCGACAGTCATGACGCTGTCGCGCTTCGATTGTGCGGCCGCCGCACGCGCCAGCCGGCGCCAGCGTCCCATCTTCTCCCCTCCAGCCTCCGGCGGCGACACCGAATTGTCCGTCCAGACGGGCACGAGGCGATCCACGCCCAGTTCGCTGAGCTTCTCGACTACCAGGTCCATCCTGCGCCCGCGTGGTATCGCCTGGGCCACAGTCAGGCCACTTTCCAGCCCGGCGCCCGCCAGCAGCTCTACTGCCTTCACCAGGACTCTCTCCCCCACCTCCAGGACCTCCCCGGCATAGACCCGGCCGCCGGGGTCGGCCAGCTCCACCCTCACCCCGGGTTTCAGCCGTAGCACCCTGGTTGCGTGGAAGGCGTCCTCACTGGCAAGCGTCGCCGACTGGCCTGTATCGATTTCCTGCTTTACGAAGAACCGGTGGATGTGTCTCATGACGAATGAAATAAGGTCTTGTGCTGCCGGCCCGCACCGCGCCGGCCGGGGATCACTTGAAGGCAGCCCTGATGCGGTTGAAGAGGCCGCCCTGGCCGCCCGCATAGTTCTTGTCGCTGGTGGTCTCCTCGAACTCCCGGAGCAGCTCCTTCTGCTCCTGGGTCAGGTCATGAGGCACCATCACGTCGACCACCAGCCGCAGCTCGCCGCGCCCACGGCTCCTCAGACGGGGCATGCCCCTGCCCTTCAGCACGATCACGTCCCCGGGCTGCGCGCCCGGCCTGATATCGACCTCTTCATCCCCTTCAATGGTGGGGATGACCGCCTTGTGGCCGACAGCCGCCTGGACCATCGTCAGTTTCAGGTGGTGGATAAGGTCATCACCGTCTCGCCCCAGGCCCTCGTCAGGGGCTACGCTCACATGCACGTACAGGTCGCCCGGCGCCGAGCCGATGGCCCCCAGGTCACCCTGTCCCGGCATCCGTATGCTCTGGCCGTCAGCGATGCCCGCCGGGATCTCCACGCTGACCTTGCGCGCAGCCACAGTCCGGCCACTGCCGTCACAGGCCGCGCACGCTTCCTCGACTACCGAGCCTGCGCCCCGGCAGGCGCCGCAGACACCCGTCTGCATGAACTGGCCGAAAGCCGTCCTGGTCACACTGCGCACCCGGCCCGCCCCGTTGCATGCAGTACAGGTGGCGCGCTCCGTGCCCGGCTTTGCCCCGGTGCCGCCGCAGGCTTCGCAAGCGACAGTCGCCTCGAATTCAAGTTCCCGCTTCACCCCGGCTGCGGCCTCCCGCAGGGTGAGCTCCACCGGTATGGCGATGTCCCTGCCCCGTGACGCTGCCCGCCCCCCGCCGAACATATCCTCCCCGAACATGGCTTCGCCGAAGAACGAACGGATGATGTCATCGAAGGAGAACTGCGAGAAATCGTGGAAACCCCCGCGCTGCTTGAGCCCGTCGAAGCCGAAACGGTCATAGGCAGCCCGGCTATCGGCGTCGCTGAGGACCTCGTACGCTTCGGCGGCCTCCTTGAACTTGGCCTCGGCATCGGGGTCATGCCTGTTGACGTCCGGGTGCAGTTCCCGCGCCAGGGTGCGGAACGCCTTCTTTATCTCCTTGTCATCAGCGCCGCGTGGCACGCCGAGCACTTCGTAGTAATCGCGTTTCATCAGTCCTGCCGGTCCGTCCCTGTTGTTCCCTGTTTAATAGATGCCCTCGATGAACTGGCTGAGCGAACGGGCTGTCTGCTCGACGCAGCCGATCACCAGGGGATAGTCCATGCGCCTCGGCCCCAGCACGCCAACGGTTCCCAGGTTGCGGTGGCCATATCCGTAGCCCGCAGCGACCAGGCTGCAGTTGCGAATCTTCGCCGCCGGCAGCTCGCTGCCGATACGCAGGCAGACGCGGTAATCAGACAACGCCAGCCTGAGCAGTCCCAGCATCTCTTCGTGCCGGTCGAGCATGCCTACCACGTTCATGGCCGAGGCCTCGTCATCGACTTCGAGGCGCGTCACCAGCCGCGAAGCCCCTTCTATATATAAAGTGTCGCCGCCGTCCACCGGCACCTCTTCCAGGGCCGGCTTGATGGCTTCGATGAAGTCACGTTCCACCGGGTCAAGCTCGAACTCGTTGAGCCTGATGCCAAGGATCCGGCTGCCCAGGTCCAGGCCGGCGATGGAGTCATTGAGGAAGCTCCGCGCCCAGCTCACCAACCCTTTGTCCACGGGCTCCCCGAACATGAACAGGCGTTTGACCACGCCGCCGGTCGCCGTGATGACGACGACCATCACCAGCTCCGGGTTGAGCCTGAGCACCTCGACATGCCTGATGGCGGCGTTGCCCTGGCTCGGCAGCGATGCCATCGCCAGGAGCCCGGTGGCGCGGGCCAGGAGCGCTGTGGCGTCCCTCAAGGCCTCCTCTACCTCCCCCTCCAGGCTGTCGAGCGCCTCCAGCGCCCGGATGCTCTTCTTCCTCCTGTCGGCGAGGTTGTCGACGTAGAAGCGGTATCCCTTGTCGGTGGGCACTCTCCCGGCGGAGGTATGGGGATGGTCCAGGAACCCCTTCCGCTCCAGGCCGGCCAGCTCACCCCTGAGCGTCGAGGGCGACAGGCCGAAACCGGCATTATCTGAAAGGAAGCGCGAACCCACCGGGCGCCCGCTCTTGATATACGCCCGGGTCACTGCGGCGAGTATCTCCGCCTGCCTTGCTGTCAGATCTCCTGTACCGTCCATAGGCTCTTGCCAGACCGCCCGCCGGCGCCCCGCTATGGGCGCCGTCCGGCCTTGATCGTGATTTCATGAATGTTACCGCAGCAGCCGCGCGCAGACCTCGTTAGCAACGAACCTGCCTGCGCGCGTCAGAAATATTCTAGCACCATCCTCCGCGACGAATCCATTTAGGGTCAGGTCAGCCAGTTGCCCGGCATCGACCACTTCCTTTACCCGGTCGAGCTCGACGCCGTCCGCCTTCCTGAGGCCCAGCATCAGGGCCTCTGCCAGCTTCTGGCGCCGGTCCAGGGGCTCCGAAACCCGCCCGGCCCCCGGTGAGGCGATGTAACCCTCCAGGTCCGCGATGTTGCGCCAGCGCCTGCTGCCTACCGTGCTCCAGGCCCCGGCGCCGATCCCCAGGTAATCATCGCCGCTCCAGCAGGCAAGGTTATGCCTGCACTCGCTCCCAGGGCGCGCGTAATTGCTGGTCTCGTACCAGCGGTACCCGGCCGCCTCCAGCTTCCCGCTGACCAGCCCGTAGAACTCCCCTGCCCTTGCCTGCGCCAGCTCGAGCGCTTCACCCTCGAGCTTCGCCAGGACGCTGTCACGGGCTACCGTGAGCTCATAACAGGAGATATGGTCGGGGGCTAGCTCAAGCGCCCGCTCCAGGTCCCTGGAAAGCATCTCAGCGGTCTGGCCAGGCAGGGCGAAGAGCATGTCCAGTCCCAATCCGTCTATGCCTGAGTCCCGGACCGCCGAGGCCGCGGCGGCGATGCCATCGACGCTCCCCTTGCGCCCGATCCGCTCCCGCAGGCGGGGGTCGAAGCTCTGCGCCCCCAGCGATATGCGCGTCACCCCGGCTGAGGCCAGCGCCTGCGCCAGCAGCCCGTCCAGCGAGGCCGGATTGGCCTCCACCGTCACCTCGACGCCGTCCGCCACGAGTGGCGCCACCGCCTCCAGCAGCCCTGTCAGGAAGTCAGAGCCTGCAAAGGTCGGGGTGCCGCCGCCGACATACACCGTCTCCAGCCTGCCCAGCAGGGCGCAGCTTTCATGGAGCTCATGAAGCAACGCCGCCAGGTATGCCTGCGCCCGCGCCCCCGAGCCCCCGGTTGAAAAGAAATCGCAGTAATGGCAGCGCGTCTGGCAGAAAGGGACGTGGATATACAGGTGGGTGACGGCCATGGCAAAAGCCTTACAAATGAGACACGATTACTCTTGTATGTTATCATTGACCTGCACCTGATAATAAACGCACCAGGACCCCCTGTCGAGGTTTATGGAACCAGCCAAGTACCCGGGCGCGGTTGGTAGGAATATCGAGATCGGCACCAGCCTCAGCGATGACCTGCATGCCTGCGCCTGCAACCTGCATGGAGTGACTACCAGGGTCACCACTAACTCACGGGCAGTCGCCAGCGCCCTCGACGGCTTCCTCAGGGCTTTCCCGGCTGATGCCGACCAGACCCCTGATGTCGAGGTCTTCCTGTTCACCACGTCTTCCCTCGATGCCGGCGCGGCCGCCATACCAGAGCAGGCCGAGATGCTCTATGACTGGGGCATGGTAAAGATCCTGCGCGACGGCCCCTACCGTTTCGAGAAAGTTGACCGACGGGCTCGCGTGATCGCCGATGTCGAGAACTGCATCGCCGCCGGTTTCGCCGAGGACGACCTGCTGCAGACCGACTGGCTCATCACGAACCTCTTCTTCTACCCCCTCTGGGCCCAGCTGATGAAGCGGAAGGGGCTGTTCCCGCTGCACGCTGCCGGGCTGGTCCGCGACGGCCGCTCGGTGCTGCTGCTGGGCAAGAGCGGCAGCGGCAAATCCACCTTGTCGATCCACCTGGTCCGCAACGGTTACGGTCTGCTGAGCGACGATACCGTCTTCCTGCGCGAGACCGGCGGCAGGGTCGAAGCCATGTCGTTCCCGGAGGAGATCAACGTCACCCGCAAGACGATCGAGATGATCCCCGAGCTTTCCGGCATCGAGAACTTCACCGACAATCCCTTCCGCGACAAGTCATCCTTCCCCATCGAGGAGCTATACCCCGGATGTATAGTGGACTCCGCGGTGCCATCTGTATTAATCTTTCCTGAACTGGTCGATTCAGGCGATACTGCCATCGAGCCGATGAGCGGGAGCGAGGCGCTCACCCTATCGATGCGCTACGGCTTTTTTTTCATGGACCCGTCGACGACCGGGCGCCACTTCGAGGTGCTGTCTTCCCTGGTGAAGCAGGCGCAGTGCTTCCGGCTTTTTTCCGGGAGCGACCAGGCGCAGCTCGAGAGCAAGGTCGACGGGCTCCTCAGGGAGTTCATGTGAAAACGGGGGAATGGACCGAAAGGATACGATGATTCAGAAAGGGCATTATCTGGTCAAGGACAGCGAAGTGCTCTTCACCTCCATGGGTGAGGACGCGGTGCTCTTGCATGTGCAGCGGGGGGATTACTACAGCCTGAACAAGGTGGGGGCGCGACTCTGGGTGATGGCGGACGGGACCAAATCCGTAGAGGATCTGGCGGTCATGTTGACACAGGAGTTCGACATCAGCCAGGAACAGGCTGAGAAGGATATCATCGAGCTGGCGGAGCAGCTGGCCAAAGAAGGCCTGGTGGAAGCCCTTGAAACTCCTATGGATCCTGCGACGGATTAGCGACCCCAGGGACCTACTGCTAATGCTGCGCGTTGCCCTGTTACTCGCGATCCTTCCCCGGCAGATACGAAAGAAGAGCGTTCCCGACCTGCTCGAGAGCATCGATCCCGGCGTTGCTGACACCGCGCAGGACAGGGACCGCATGGTGAAGACGGTGGGATTCGCTGACTCATTACTGAAGTACAGGATGTTCCAGCGGTACGGGAAGTGCTTCCTTCGATCGCTGGCGCTGTTCCGGTTGTTGAGACAGCAGGGATGGCCGGTGGGGATCCGGTTCGGAGTCAAGTTCGTCGGCCCGGAGGAAGAGCGCCAGGAGCCCGCGGAACCCCATGACGGGATCACAGGCCATAGCTGGCTCGTGCTGGATGGAAAACCGTTCCTGGAAGACGAGCAGCAGAGAGAGGCTTACACGACTACCTACAGGTACCCCTGAAGGGATCAGGCATGAGTGACGACGCCACAGCGAAACACCGCTGGCTGTACTTGATGATAAGCCCTGCCTTCGCCGGCTTCGTCTGCGGCGCCAGCGTCGCGTTCGCGCTTTACGGCAACAAGCCCCGGTCCGCGTACATCCTGATCGGCGGCCTGCTCGGCGCCGCTGTCCTGCCCCTGGCCGCCCGCCTCTTCGCCGGCCTCGTCACGGGCAGGTCTAAGCGCCAGCCGGGAGAGATACAGCGGTCCCTCGGCTGGGCGGCCTTCCTTGGCTCATTCCCGATACTCCTGTACCTGCCCAACGCTTATTTCAAGGCCGGGGCGGAGACACACCCCGACGTGCCCGCCGAGATCGTGCCCGCATACGCGGTGCCGGCCCTGCTGGTAATCACGTTCGTCATGATGGCAACCACGGCCTTCGTCCTGCTTCGCTACCGGGACGCCGGCGTCTTCGCACCGGAGAATGACAAGGGCGTCTCCCGCCCGTGGGTCGTCCTGGGCCTGATGATCATCGTCTGGGTGGCGGTGGGCGTCTTCATGGATGTCACCAAGCATCACAACCTCTATGTGCTGGGCTCCAACACCCCGATCGCGGACCGGGCGCTCGCGAACTTCACCGGCGGGGAGTTCATGTTCAATTCCATCACGCAGACTTTCGGGTCCAGCCTTCTTGGGGTACACCTGAACTTCATCTATGTGCTCGTCTACCCGTTCTACGTCATGTTCCCGTACTATGAGACGATAATCTCGGCCGGCACGCTCTTCCTCGGCCTCGGCGCGGTCCCGGTCTATCTGCTCGCCAGGAGGCATTTCTCCACCAATGTCAGCCTGCTGCTGGCTGCCGGCTACCTGCTGCACCCGAGCATCATCGGCCAGCCGGCTTCCCAGGACCTCAGCGAGTTGAGGTTCGTGGCCATGCCACTGCTGTTCGCCTTTTACTTCTTCGACAGCAAGCGGTTCTGGCCGTTTATCGCTTTTTCGTTGCTGGCGATGACCATCCGGGAAGATGTGAGCGTCTTCATTGCGCTGTTCGGCATACTGGCTTTGTTCGGAAGGAGGAAGGCACACTGGATCATCGCGCCGATCGCCATCGGCGCCGCCTATTTCATCATAGCTGTGAAGTGGCTGATACCCGCCTTCAATCCCAAGGGCAAGTTCGTGCGGCTGGGCGTCTACTCCCCCCTGGGAGACAGCATCGGCGACATCGCCCGGACCATCCTGCTGAAGCCATGGAAGCTGCTGGGGATCGCCCTCGGTTCGTTGCAGCATTTCGCCCTCATCGGCCAGATGTCGCTCACGACGGGAGTTTTCGCGCCCCTGTTCTCCGTGGCGGTGCTGGTTTCATTTCCCGCGATGGCCGAGAACCTGATGCATTCTTCCCGGCCTGATATCGTCTGGTACTATTCGATCCTCTGGATCGCGACGCTGTTCCCGGCTTACATCCTGGGACTGAGCCGGATAAGGACGATGGTTACCAGCGGGAGATGGAAAAACAGGTCATCGCTTGTTATCCCCCTGATCCTCTGTTTTTCCCTTTTCATGAGCATATCGATGTTCTATAAATGGTTCCTGCCCGAAAGGTTCACCCCACGCGAGAACATCGCGGCCATCGAGAACATCTTCTCTCTCATCCCGGCCGACGCCTCAATAATCATGCCCAGCTACCTGCTGGAGAAAGCCGGGCCATCACAGGAGATCCGTTCCTATTACCAGGTGTATTATGAGTCCGTGGACGGCGAGGCAAAACCCAGGGAGGAATACGTGATCATGGACACTGACATCGTGTCCGCGCAGGAATCCCGTGACGGTCGCGAAGTCCTGGAATCATTGATCGAAAGACATGATTACGCGCTCCTGTTCCAGGAAGGCAACCTTTCCCTTTACCATCTTTCCGAGTAGGCGGCGCTGCCCTGCGGCCGCCGAAGCCAGGACCAGAGACAGATCATGCCGATCACGACAAGGTGATACTTTTGAATGAGAACCTCCCGGGCGGCCTGAGCGATGAGCAGTTGCTCATAGCATACAGCTCCAGGGTCGTGTTGACTGACCGCGAAAAATCCATAGTCGAGCGTCTCCTGCGTCAGGACCTCGACTGGGATGAGGTCCTCACGCTATCGCGCCGTCACCTGGTGACACCGCTGATGTACAACGCGCTTTCTGCCAGCTCCCTGCTGGAGTATGTCCCCCAGGGGATCAGGGAGAAGATGCACCGCAATACTACGGGGAACCTTGCGCGCAACATGCAGAAGCGGGCCGAGCTGCTCCGGGTCCTGTCGGCGCTCGAAGACAAGGGGGTCAAGACCGTCGTGCTCAAGGGGAACGCGCTGGTCCACACCATCTATGGCGACGAGAGTCTTCGCGTCTTCGGGGACATCGACCTGCTGGTGCCGAGAGGCCGCCTGGAAGCAGCCAAGACGGTGATGGCCGAGATGGGATACTCCACGATCGCGGGCGTCTATCCTGTACCCGATGATCAGAACGAGGAACTCGGCTGTGAATGGACCTACGTCGGTCCGGCGGGGATCATAGTGGAGATACACTGGGACCTCCTGGACAGGAAGTCCTCATTCGCAATCGCGCCACAAGAGCTGATCGACAGGTCGGAAGCATTCGATCTGGACGGGCGGGAAGCCTATTCCCTCTCTACCGAGGACCTCCTGATCCACCTGTGCATCCACCAGTTCAAGCACCACTGGGAGCAGCTCAGGGATCTGTGTGACGTCAATGAGATCATCCGGCAGGGCGAGGTCGACTGGGACGTCCTGCTCTCAAGGTCAGCCCTCACGGGAGCAGACAGATGCGTTTACTATACGCTTCGCCTGGCAGGCGAATTCCTCGAAACGCCTGTTCCCGATAATGTCTTCAGGACCTTTGAATCCAGGGTCAGGCCGGGGGTCGTATCCAGGAGCGTGTTCGACCTGGTCAAGAGGAGCGTCCTGGCACATGAAGCGCCGCACGGATTCTGGCCCGTCATCCTGGTCGAAGGTTCCGGCAAGAAGCTTTCCGTGATATACGAGACCCTGTTATTGCAGTCACGGAGTGCGGCTGCCCCCGAAGCCGGAGAGTCCGGTCCTCCGCAAAGGCGCAGCCCGATGAAGGTGATCACTGAAAGCGTACGCTCGGTGGTGGGATACAGGCACCTGGTCTATCAGCTGGTATCGAGCCTGCTCAGAAACCTGGCATCCTCGCGCAACAAAAGAACCTGAAAGCCGGCCTCAGCCGGACGGGAAGTACACCAGCCTGCCGCCCTGCTCGATCGCTTCACCGCTGACACTCACCCGGAAGTTGCTGACCCCGGGCGGGACAAGGAACTTGACCGGGAACTGCCTGACCTCTCCCGGGTTTATGGTCCCCAGGTCCATGGGGAGCGAGAGCTCATGAACGACATGATTGGTCTGGCTGACCTGGACTATCGAGACGTTATTGCTTACTACCAGGCCCCTGTTACGCACATTGAACACGGTCGTCAGCCGGCGTGACTGATAGTCCTCGTAGCTCTGCCAGTGAATGCTGTCAACGGAAAGATACAGATCGTCCTGGGAGGCACGCAGGTAATCTTTCAACATGTAGAAGTATGGCTTGGGCTCGAACATCTGCTTGCCGGTAAGGATGCCGTCCCTGTAGGCGCTGGTATATAGCAGCCCGAACCCGGCCTCCATGTCGTCCGAGTCATACCAGTTGCGGTCCATCAGCCTGAATATGGTCATGACCTCCACCGACGGGTACTCGTTCCTGGCAGTCTCCAGGGCGTCTATCATGTACTCCATCTGCTGGGCTTCGCTGACGCTGCGATTCAGCACATTCCCCGTCGTGGACCATCCGATTGCCGATATCCAGATCCCTTTGGCAACATCCCCATTCGCGTCCATGGTCCTTCTCAGGTTGCCGATCTTGGCGAAAAGACGGGAAGTGCTGGGTTTGCCGCTGGGGTTCTCTGTCCAGGGGTGGATATTCGCCTTGTCGAAGTAAGGCCCCGCTCCCTGACGGTACATCTCAGCGATGAACTCGTCAGAATACCAGGCGGTCACCCCGCCCATGATGATGACAGAGTCGGGATTTGCCTCCTTGGCCCGTGTGTAGGCTGTCTTCAGCAGCAGAGAATAGCCGGCGGCTTTTTCGTAGACAGTCGTTGGGGAAGAGGTCCGCCAGAAACCGTTGAGGTCAGGCTCCATCCATATCTCCCAGTGATCTATCCGGCCCTTGTACTGTGACACTACCCTGTATACGAAATCACCGTAATCGGTGACGAACTGGCGGAAAGCTGGGCTTTGCGGGTCGCCGTTGCCCGGGATGAAGACCGGGTCAGAGCTGCCGTTGGCCCAGGAGGGCGCTCCGTAGATGACGCCGTAGACACTGATGCCGCGCTGGGTGGCGAACCTCTCGATGGCATCGAGCATCTGGGTAGTCGAAGAGTCGAGGCTGCCTCCGCGAGAGGCCTGCCACTGGTGCCAGGGCACCCACTCACGGTGCCAGTCCACGCCCAACTCCTGCATCCGCTGCATGCCGATGCTGGCGTTACTCTCCTTGTTCGGGGCATAGACGCCGCCCATCGGCTCTGCCGTGCCTACTTCCAGCGCGAATGCCGGAGTCGCTGAAATTATTGAAAACAGGAGGGATATTACAAATGCGGGAAGCAACCTCCGCAGCAAGGTAACCAACCCCTTTTCGGTAACCAGGCTGCCTTGCCTCCCTAAGGCCCTGAGCTTTGCGTCCCCGCCTCACGACGGGTTTGCCCTTTCGTTGGAGCTATTACCTTTATCGGCGCATGATTTACCCTCGTTAATTCACCAGCTGATTGTCACACCACAGGATTTGTCGCAGGTAAATGATGCGCAACGGCGCTGCATAACAGCTGCTTGCTATCTACCCACAACTACGAATGACTTTGTGAGCCCTAACACTTTTTCATCATGCATGTCCCCCTGGGGAAAAAGTGCCAGCACTTCATGTCTGGTCAAGAGCCTTATCGATTCGACTGATGATCGTGCTTCATCCGGGTCAGGTTTCTTCTTAACCCAACCCAGACTAAAGTGCTGCAACAGGAGTGTCCTCACCTTAACGGGCAGAAATTGAAAAAAAGGGAACAGAAAATGTGGCTCGACCGGAAAGTACCGATTAGGTGTCTGAACGTAATATGTCTTACCAACGCGCTGTATCTCGTCCGCCATCTTTTGCTGCTCGGTAAAGGCCCCCACGTGTTCAATGACAGAATTGGAAAATACAACATCGAACTCGTCGTCCCCGAATTGTTGCAGGTCTGTGGCGTTGCCGGCCAGGTAAGTCATGTTAGGGTGGCTGACTTCAATCCTCTCGATGTTCAGCAACAATATCTGCACACCCTCCATCTGAGAGATCCCCGCCACCTCCCAGAATGATTGAGTACCGCCGACATCAAGAATCCGCAAGGGCCGCGGCATCCCGTCTATCAACTGATGGAAAATCGACAGCCTTCGCTTACGCATACGCGATGCCCAGGATTCCGGATTCCTGTTGTCCACTATCCTTGCTATCAATCTCTTCAAGAAACACCCGCTTAGGTTGCTATCTGCGTTTCTTTATCTTCGTGTAGTAAATGACTCTTATGACAAAAAGCGGGTTTCCCACGATGTAGCGGCGCCACAACCTCTTGGGCTCCACAATCAGTCGAAAGACCCACTCGATACCACGATCCAGCATCCATCGTGGTGCCCTCCTGACCCTGCCTGACAGATAATCAAATAGGGCGCCGACACCTATTGAAACTGGAACGCCCAGCTTGGCCATGTTCTCATGTATCCAGATCTCCTGCTTGGGATTTCCCAGGGCTACGAGGAGTACATCAGGGTCGGACTTCCTGATGATGTCGAGAACCTCGCCTTCTTCCAGCTTCGTGAAATAACCATGGTGACTGCCAGCTATCATCAATCCTGGATATCGCGCCTTTAGAATCGAAGCAGCGCTCTCGGCCACACCAGGAGCGGCTCCCAGGAGAAAGATCGACCTGCCTTTTTCCTGAAGATGATCGCACAAGGCTGGCACGAAATCAGTCCCGACCATGTTATCCAGGAACTTCCTGTCCTGCATCCTGGCAGCCCATGAAACACCGCTACCATCATTCAACACCAGATCTGCGCCATCCAGGATCCGCCTGTAATCCTCGTTCTTCCATGAAATATTGAGCGTATGTGCGTTTACAATGCACACTGACCGCGGCGCGTCCGCAACTATCAGGTCTTCGATCCGTATTATGGCATCCTGTCTGGTCAGCGGCTCGACATTTACGCCAAGAATGTCTATTTTCTCAGCCACTATCCTGGAATCGATGGAAGAGCTCTCATTTGCCGCCGAACTCCTGCCTTATACGATCGATCTGCCACCAATGCATCTGCAGATTCAAATTCAAATCCTTGTAACGCTTCCATGTCTCCCCATCCATCGGATTCCTTTTAATCGAAGCGGCACGCATCAGCTGCACTGCTTCTTTAAGGCCTACAGGCGCGACTTTCCAGGAACCAGCACGTCTGCCTTTTTCAGCGTACACCAGCAGGCGGAACAATGTCATCGTGATTGACTGTCTCAACGGGAAGTGTGTCCAAATGGTTATCAGCAGGTTCCTCAGGCAGTAAGTCAGTCGTTCCGGCCCTTCATATCTCCCTTCTGGTGATGTTTTGTGGCGCACGACGACATCCCCACAATATAAGAGCCGATAACCGAGCTTTATCGCGCGTATGCTGAACTCATCCTCCTCACGGCAAAAAAAGAAGCACGCCGGCAATAAACCGGCCGAGTCGAACACTGCCCTCCTGACTGCAAAGCCGCAGCCACAAAAAGAATATGTTTCAAAATTCCTGCGTGCCTCTTTCAGTTGCGCCTTTGGATAAACCCAGCTTCCATGATCCAATTCACCACTATAATAATCATCTATCCGGCACGAAATTATTCCGACTCGTGCTTCATCATTGAAACGCTCCACGATTTTTTTTATTCCGTCTTCTTCCAGGAATGCATCATTATCGATAAAAAATAGTATCTCCCCGCTCGCGTTTTCGATACCGAGATTGCGGCCGCCTGGGACGCCAAGGTTCTCGCTCGACCTAATGACCTTAACGTCATTCATGCTGTGTTCAATCTTCTCTGCTGAGCCATCATCAGATGCATTGTCGACCAGCACCATCTCGATGTTATCGTAGGTTTGCCTTCTCAGGTCGTTAAGCACCTCGATGGTATCCTCGGGACGGTTCCAGTTTAGGACTATGATGGAAACAAGCGGCATGTTGTCTGCTGGGCTGCTGCTCAATTTAAGGGGAACCTCTTCAAGACTTTTTCAGGGTCCTTTGATAGCACCGACCAGCGTAATAACGCCATGTACTTCGCATGCGCTACATGAGCCTTCTGGCGGACCCCTTCCGGCATAATAAAGCCTAAAACCAAAACTGGCAGCAAAACCAGGATTCTGAATAATGAGCCCACCAACATGATAGCGGAAAAGCAGAGGGCGGTTCCCCTCCCCCTGAAGTCACTAAAATACAGCCAGTACGCTTCGCCCTGTTCCAGAACGAACAACGCCAGCCGTTGCTTTGATACAGCTGCGCTCTGCGCAACCAGGTGATCGATCTCGGCTTCGGGAAGATACTGAACATCGTAGCCGGCGCACCAGGCACGCTTGCACAATTCCACATCTTCATAATACATGGGAATGCGTTCATCCATGTACCCGTGCTTGTCCAGAAAATCTCGCCTTACCAACATGGCCGCACCTAGAATGCATGGCACTTTCCTGCCGCTCTCGTGATCCCAATACTCCATGCGGTACCTGCCAAACAGGCGGCTCCTGGGGAATATGCGACGCAACAGGCTCAACTCGAAAATCGACATCAGCAGGGACGGGAACTGGCGCGCGCAGACAACCTGTACTCTCCCATCTGGCTGCAAGATCTTTGGACCGGCTATTGCAGTCAATGGGTTCTCGTCCATGAAACTCTTCAGTGTCTGTATGCAACCGGGGTGAACGATAGTGTCGGGGTTCAGGAACATGACGTAGGAGCCGCTGGCATGATCAAGAGCCTCATTGTTCCCCTTGGCAAAACCAACATTGTCCTTTGACTCTATCAGTCTGACTTCGGGAAAATCTCTGCGAATCAGTTCGACTGTCCGATCCGTTGAAGCATTGTCAAAAACAATAATCTCTAACGGCTCGTGCCTGGATTCTTCATCCAGCGACTTGAGGCAATCCACCAACACGTCAGCGGAGTTCCACGTTACGATGATTACTGATATCGAAACAGGCGCGCCAGCATCATTAGAGCCGCTATTAAAACTCGAGATTGACTCAGGCACCGGCCAGATCGATCCTCTCATCCATCGAAACCGCAAAACCCAGTCCCACGATTATCCAAAAAGTCTTCGAAACCGTGAGAAACCCCAATGCATCGAAAGTAACACAGGTAACCATAAAAGCGATTGCCGATGATAGCAAGGCAGCTCTTAAATCCCTGGCTTCGGTATTGCCGTTGCCTCCCTCCCTGGCTCTGCCTCGTGTCAGGACCAGGAAGATCGTGAACCAAATCAGGGCAAGAGCAGCTATTCCCACCAGCCCCATCTCTACATACGCCGCCAGATAGTAATTATCAGTGAAGCGGAAGGATGTCTCCACTTCAGTCCCATATGCAAGCTGCTTGCCCAGCACCTGCCCGACGCCTATGCCAAATAATTCATGACCTTTTACTATCCTGCCAGCTTCGGGCCAGTCATCCAGCCTGGTCTGCACCGTACCTTCCTGCGGCAACACATCTGGTGAGGCCACACTTACGATCGCATCGTACAGGACGGGAAATAATATGAATGTAATGATCACAACAGCAGCCCCAATCACTATCGTCGATCGCAGCATGAGCTTTCGCGATAGCAGGGACTGGAACAGGACGGCAACGAGGGCTGCTAAAATAGCGCCGCGTGTCACGCTTAAGAACAGCGCTCCGGTAGCAAAAGCAAGACCAGACATGCAAAGAAGCCTGACCGCAGGTTTCCTGGAGTAGGCTAAAAAATAAAAGAGCATGGGGATCGCCATGGCCATCAATGTGCCAACTTCCTGAAAACTGATAGTAGTGGATACTATTCTCTCAACTCCGCCCCTGATGACCCCGTACACACCCGCCTGCAGCGCGCGTTCGTGTAAATTCGATTTCATCAATTCGCCACCCGGGATGAATTGTCGCAGCCACTCAAAAAATCTGAAACCGGCAAAATACTCGATGATGCCCACCACGGCCACGATGGAAATGAGTATCGTCAATACCGCTGTCAGCTTTTTCGCACGATTTGTGTCTCTAACGATGCTGACGACGATGTAAAACAGCAGAAACCATTCGATCACACAGTAGCCGATGGTCTTCAGTGCCTTGCCAAACTGCTCCTGGTTGAAATAAAGAGAGTTGAAAACAAGGGACAATATCATCGCTGCGATGAAAAAGACGATAGCGTAGTCAAGCTGGGTGCTTCTGAATCTAACCTCTCCCCTTGCTGCGTACA